>JBPCND010000198.1:0-4918 GCA_051001655.1 Nocardioides sp.
CTCCGGGGTCGGCTGTCCACCCAGTCGGCGAGCACCTACAAGCTGCCGAGCTTCTCGGAGATGCCCGAGGACTTCCGGGTCACCCTGCTGGAGCGTGCCCACGAGGACGGCGCCGTCTATGGCTCGAAGGCCGTCGGCGAGCCACCCCTGATGCTGGCGTTCTCGGTGCGCGAGGCGCTGCGCGAGGCTGCGGCCGCGTTCGGGCCACTCGGCACCAGCGTCGACCTAGCCTCGCCCGCGACCCAGGAAGCGGTCTGGTGGGCGCTGACCGAGGCACGGGGGGCCGACGACCGGGGGCACCTGGTCCCGGGCAAGCCCGGCACCCGTCCCGACCTGCCCGACCCCGACGCACCGACCCGGCACCCGGAGTCCGAGGTCGCGCAACACCTGCTCACCGAGGCTTGAGGGAGACCGCAATGGAATGGCTGGCCGCAGTCGAGGGCCTGCGCTCGCGCCGCGAGGCGGGCGTGCTGGTGACGGCTGCCGAGGTGCGTGGGCACGCGCCACGTGAGGCCGGGGCGAAGATGGTCGTCTCGTCGACGAAGACCTGGGCCTCGATCGGCGGCGGCAACCTGGAGGCGACGGCCGTCGAGCGGGCGCGCGAGCTGCTCCTGGACCCCGCAGCGGCCCCGGTGATGTTCACCGCCAACCTCTCGGACAAGGCCCCGGTCGGCCACGGCGTGCAGTGCTGCTGCGGCGAGGTGACCGTGCTGCTCGAGCCGCTGGCCGTGCTGCCGGCGGTGGCGATCTTCGGATCGGCCACGTCGGGCTCGAGCTGGCCCGGATCCTGGCCCGTCACGACCTCGACCTGCACCTGGTCGACTCGCGTCCCGAACAGCTCACGGAGCAGGCGCTCAGCTCGCTCGACGACGCCAACGCCCGGGTGCACCGGCACCACGTCCCGGTGCTGCCGGAGCTGGTGCTGGCCGAGCTGCCCCGCGGCACCCACGTGCTGGTGATGACCCACGACCACGCCGAGGACGCGGCGCTGTGCGACGCCGCGCTACGCACCGGCCACCTCGGCACGATCGGTCTCATCGGGTCTGGAGCCAAGTGGAGCCGGTTCCGCAAGAAGCTCGCCGACGAGGGTCACGACGAGTCGGCGATAGGGCGGATCATCACACCGATCGGGGTTCCGCAGCTGGCCGGCAAGGAGCCGGCCACCATCGCCGTGGGCATCGCGGCGTCGCTGTTGGAGACCTTCGAACGAGAGTCGCGGGTGCTGCCTGCGGCCAGCTCGGACGTCGGTCGATGACCGTCTTTCGCGGCAGGTTCCTGGACACCCCGCACAGCCCGTTTGCTGGTGGCGTGCTGCGCTGCGAGGCGGACGGCGGACTACGGGTGGTAGACGGGGCGATCGTGGAGCGCGGCCCCTTCGGGGCCGTTCGTGGCGCCAACCCCGACGACGACGTGGTCGACCTGCGCGGTGGCCTGGTGCTGCCGGGCCTTGTTGACACGCACGTGCACTTCCCGCAGGTGCGGATGATCGGGGCGCTCGGGATGCCGCTTCTCGACTGGCTCGAGCGCAGCGCGTTGCCCGAGGAGGCGCGGCTGTGCGACGAGATCTACGCCGGCGAGGTGGCACGAGAGTTCATCGGCGGGATGGTAGCGGCGGGGACCACTACGGCCCTGGTCTTCGGAGCGCACTTCGCCTCGGCGGTCGATGCCCTCTTCACTGAGGCCGCCCGGGTCGGCCTGCGTGTCACCAGCGGGCTCGTGGTGAGCGATCGCATCCTTCGCCCCGACCTGCTCACGTCGCCGGAGTCGGCGTACGACGAGGGGTTGTTGCTGGCGAAGCGCTGGCATGGCGTCGACCGCAGCAGGTACGCCGTGATCCCCCGCTTCTCGTTGTCGTGCAGTGAGGCGCTGCTGGACTCCTGTGCGGCGTTGCTCGGCGATGTCGAGGGGGCTCTGTTCACGTCGCACATCAACGAGAACCCCGCTGAGGTCGCGACCGTGTGCGAACTCTTCGACGGCTGCGACGACTACCTCTCGACCTACGAACAGCACGGACTGGTCGGTCCACGAAGCGTCTACGCGCACAACGTGCACGCGACTGCCGGCGAGCTGGAGACCCTCAGCGCCCGAGGCGCGAGCGTGGCGCACTGCCCCACCAGCAATGCGGCATTGGGCAGCGGGCTCTTCCCCCTGCGGGAGCATCTCGACCACGGAGTGCGCGTGGCGCTCGGGTCCGATGTCGGTGCCGGCACCGGTTTCTCGCTCTTCAAGGAGGGGCTGCAGGCGTACTTCATGCAGCAGCTGCTCGGCGCCCGCGGTCTGCCTCTGACCTCAGCGCACCTTTTGCACCTTGCCACCGCTGCCGGCGCATCGACGCTGGGACTTGCCGACCAGGTCGGCGACTTCGAGGTGGGCAAGCAGTTCGACGCGCTCTGGCTCCGGTCGCCCGAAGGGTCCACCCTGCAGGTCGGGCTGCAGCACGCCGCCGGACCGGACGAGGCGCTGGCCAAGACGTTCGCGCTTGCTTCTTCGGCCGACGTCGCCTCGGTGTGGGTGGGCGGTGCGCAGGTGTCGTCAGCGTACCCCCAATCTACTGGGCTGGCACGGTAGTCTTCCGTTATGCGGAAACCAACTTTGCAGTACGAGATCGGCCCCTGGCCTCGCCTGTCCCGCGACAAGCCGGCGACGCCATGACAGCCGACGTCAAGGAAGCCAACGGGGGACGAAGCTCGGGTGGCGTCCAGTCCCTCGACCGAGCCTTCGCGATCTTGGAGATCATGGCCGACGCGGGGGGGATCATCGGCCTGTCCCAGCTGGCGGAGAAGGCAGATCTCCCACTCGCGACCATCCACCGGCTGGTCCGCACCCTGGTCGACCTCGGCTACGTGCGGCAGGAGCGGTCACGGCAGTACTCCCTGGGCCCGCGGCTGATGCGGCTTGCCGACACAAGCGCCAAGCGGATAGGTACGTGGGCGAGGCCGGCGATGGATGCCGCCGTCGCCGAGCTCGGGGAGTCGGTCAACCTTGCGCTCCTCGACGGCGACGAGGTCGTGTACGTCGCACAGGTGCAGCCCTCCAACAACTTCCTGCGGATGTTCACCGAGGTCGGACGGCGGACCTTCCCGCACTCCACCGCCGTGGGTAAGGCGATCTTGGCCTACCGCCCCGACCACGAGGTGGCCGACCTACTCGGCCGCACGGGGATGCCGCGGCACACGGAGTACACCCTGACGACACCTCGCGACTTCCTCGCCGAGCTCGCGACCATCCGCGACCGCGGCTACGCCATCGATGAGAGCGAGCAGGAGCTGGGGGTGCGCTGCGTTGCCGTCGTCGTGCCTGATGCGCCGCAGCCGATGGCCCTGTCGATGTCCGGCCCGCTGACCCGGATGAGCGACGATGTCGTCGAGCGCGCCGCTCCCGTGCTCCAAGCCGCCGCGGCCGAGATCGCGGATGAGCTCAACCGCACCAGGGTCTCTGCGCTCGACTGATGCCGCGCAGTGCTCCGGGGGCAAGGAAGTCTGGCGTGTCACCGACGAGGCGCACCGCTCGACCAACCTCGTCTTGCTGGAACGCTTCGGCGCTCGCCAGGATGGGTCGCGACTGTCCACGGCGCAGGTGACCGAGGCACTCGACCGGGCCCGAGCTGATCGCGAGGCCCATCTCAGCGAGGCCGTAAGCGACGCCCCGTGATCGTGGTCGACGCCTCGGTGCTGACCAACGCCTTCACCGACGACGGACCAATCGGCACTCACGCCGGTGCCGAGCTCGCCCGCGATGCGCACTGGGCAGGGCCCGACCACCTCGTCGTGGAGGTGTTCTCCGCGGTCCGCGGCCGATGGCTCGACCAGTTGATCAGCGAGGAGCGCGCCGTCGATGCGCTCACTGCGATCGCGGCCACCACCATCGACGTTGTGACTACGCGACCTCTATTGGACCGCATGTGGAAGTTGCGTAGCAACGTCACTGGCTACGACGCCGCCTACCTCGTCGTGGCCGAGACCTTCGGCTGCGCTCTAGTGACGGCCGACGCTCGCCTCGGTCGGGTCCCCGACCTTCGGTGCGAGGTCCGGCTTGCCCTGCCATCCATATGACGTGCTCCGCTGAACTCAAGCCGTCCCACAGCCGGATCCGCTTGCGAGACGCGATTGGCGCGCCGGGCGCGCATGCTTGCCCAAATCGTCGCCGCGAGCCGTTCTCGCTCTGCGGGACGCCGTGACAGTCGCGGCAGAGTGTCGGGGGTCGCATGGCCTCCAGAGCGCCACGTCCGATGGGCGCCAGCACCTACCGTCGCCACACGGTTCTCTTGTCAGGCCAGGTCCCAACCTCACGAACCATCGCCGTGAGACGTCTACATTGCAGGACGAGCAGGGAGATCACATGAACGACAGCGCCTACCACAGCGTGGTTCTCGACCAAGCCGTGCGGGAGGTCTGGGACACGGTGCGCGACTTCAACAGCTATCCCATCTGGGTCAACGGCGTCGAGGACAGCCACATCGAAGATGATCTATCTGGCACCGCGGTCGGCAGCGTACGGAACTTCGCTATGGGTGGTGCGCGCACCCGGCAGCAACTGGTGGCACATTCCGACGCGGACCGCTTCTTCAGCTACGAGAGCTGCGCACCGCTGAACGTCAGCGACGAGTCAGGCGTTACCCGAACCCTGCTCCAGTACCAGGGAACGCTCCAGCTCACGCCGGTCGTCGAGGGTGACCGCTGTTTCGCGGAATGGTCCTCCAAGTACGGATGCCCACCTGAGGATGACGCGTACTGGGCCGATTGGTGGGCCAAATCGTCGCCGACGTGGCTGACATCGCTCAGAAATCATCTCAACGGCCAACAGGCCTGACGACCGGGCGGACGTCGCGGCAGCGGATCGGCTTGTGGCACATGGCGCGTGCATCGGGGGCGCCACGGCGTTAGCGCTCGGTGATCGGGCGCCAGGCTCTTTCCATACG
>JBPCND010000199.1:0-2797 GCA_051001655.1 Nocardioides sp.
GGTCCGGGCGCTCCCCCACTCAGGCCGCGCGAGACGGCGAGAGCGCGACACGAGAGCTCCCGCCAAGCCTCCGTCTGCGGACCGGTCGGGGCGGCCGGTTCGCCCGGCGGGACGTCGAGGGCCAGGCGGGTCGCCCTGCCGAAGAGGCCGACCTGGTCGGTGGTCTGATTGGCCTGCGTCCCCCGCAGACGGGCAGGCCGGTCGGCGGTGAGGAGCAGGAGCGGCAAGCCACGGTGCGAGGCCTCCAGCACGGCAGGGTGCAGGTTGGCGGCCGCCGTACCCGAGGTGGTGACGACGGGGACCGGACTTCGGCTGCTCGTCGACAGACCGAGGGCCAGGAAGCCGGCCGACCGCTCGTCAATCCGCACGTGCAGGGTTAACCGACCGGCTTGCGCGGCGTCGTGGAGGGCGAACGCGAGGGGGGCCGAACGGGAGCCAGGCGAGAGCACGGCGTGCCGGACACCTCCGCGGACCAGCTCGTCGACCACCACGACGGCCATGGCCGAGGAGGCGTTCACGGGGACGGTCACGGGTGCCGATCCTGCCGAAGCCCGGACAGCGCATCGACCTCGGCCAGTCTGTCCCGCCAGTGCCGGTCCCGGCCGGGTGCCGCGGCGAGCCGGGTCAACGCGGCGGGATCCACGCGCAGAGGTACTACGGACAGCGCCCCGTCGACGGGAAGCAGCGGTCGCTCGGCCACGTCGTCGGTGAGCAGCGCGACGGTGGCCAGGCCGCAGGCATAGGGCAGATCCGGCAACGCCGCAGCCAGGGCGAGCCCGGCCGCGATGCCGACGGAGGTCTCCAGGGCGCTCGACACCACCACCGGCATCTCGATGTCCTCGGCGATCCGCAGGCAGGCCCGGACGCCGCCGAGGGGTTGCACCTTCAGCACGGCGATGTCGGCGGCGTCGAGATCACGCACCCGGTAGGGGTCCTCGGCCCGCCGGATCGACTCATCGGCGGCGATCGGGACGCCGACCCGACGTCGTACGAGCGCCATCTCCTCCACCGAGGCGACCGGCTGCTCGACGTACTCCAGCCCCCCGGAGGCCCGGTCGAGCACGGCGATCGCAGCCACCGCCGCGTCGACGGACCAGAGGCCGTTGGCATCGACCCGGATGGCGCCGCCCGGGCCGAGCGCCTCACGCACTGCCTCCAAGCGCGCCTGCTCCTCGGCCAACGTCTGACCCGGCTCGGCGACTTTCACCTTCGCAGTGCGGCATCCCGCGGAGGCGCGCACGGTCGCGGCGGCCTGCTCCGGACCGACCGCGGGGACCGTCACGTTGACCGGGACGCGCTCGCGCAGTGGCGCGGGCCAGCCCTCGTCGGCCGCTTCGAGCGCCGCCCGGAGCCACGGGACGGCCACCCGGGCGTCGTACTCGAGGAAGGGGCTGAACTCACCCCACCCGGCGTCGCCACGGACCAACATGCCCTCACGCACAGTGATGCCGCGGAAGCGGGTCGTCATCGGCACCGACCACACGTGCCACTCAGCCACGGGCCACCCGCTGGAGTCGGACGCGGTCGACTTTCCCGTTGCTCAGCAGGGGAATCGTCGCAAGGCGGAAAAGTTCGCGCGGGGCCCAGGACCGTGGCTGCACCTCGTCGACCCAGTCCCGCGCGGCGTCGAGGTCGAGCTCGCCGACGACGAACGCGACGACCCGATGACCCCACTCGGGGTCCGGCACGCCGACGACTGCGGCCGCGGTGACGGCGACATGCTCCTGCAACCGTGCCGCGACGGTCGACGTCGGCACGTTGACTCCTCCGGAGACCACCACGTCGTCGATGCGGCCGAGCACCTGGAGCTTCCCGTCCTCGTCGAGGCGGCCGAGGTCCTCGGTGAGGAACCACCCGTCGCGCACGACCTCCTCGGTCAGGTCGGGACGCCCGTCGTACCCGTCGAACAGCACCGGACCGGCCAACCGCACGCGACCGTCGGCGTCCACCGCGACCGAGACTCCGTCGAGAGGAACGCCGTCGTAGACGCACCCTCCGCAGGTCTCGCTCGTCCCGTAGGTCGCCACGACGCGGACCCGCTGCTCGGCCGAAAGCGCACGCAGGTCGGCCGGGATGTGCGCCCCACCGACCAGCACGTTCGTGAACGTGCCGAGGAGTCGTGCCTGCGCGGGATCCTGCAGGATCCGGTGCAGCTGCGTAGGCACCAGGGACACGTAGCGCCGCTCGCCGGTCATCGACGTCATTGCTGCCGCGAGGTCGCCGTCCTGCATGACCGGCTCGGTGCCGGCGACCACGGAGCGGAACAGGACCTGGAGGCCGGCGACATAGGTCGGCGGCAGACCCAGCAGCCACTGGCCGGGGCCACCGAGTCGGGCCGACGTCGCGGCCGCGGAGGCACGCATCGCGGCACGAGACAGTCGCACGCGCTTGGGCAAGCCGGTCGAGCCGGAGGTCTCGAGGACGAGAGGCTCGGGCTCGGTCGGGGCCGCCTCCCAGGAGCGCAGCAACGCGAGGACCTCGGCGGCGGTGCCGCTCACGGGACGGAGGCTGCTCACGAGACGTCACGCTATGCCTGCCAGAATCCACAGATCATGGCAACCCCTGAGCAATGGCTGGCAGGCGCCCGCCCTCGGACGCTGCCGGCCGCAGTAGCCCCGGTGCTGGCAGGCACCGGCGTCGCGGCGCACGTTGACTCCGCAGTGTGGTGGAAGGCGCTGCTCGCGCTGGTGGTCGCCCTGGCACTCCAGGTGGGCGTCAACTTCGCCAACGACTACTCCGACGGGGTCCGCGGCACCGACGCGGACCGGGTGGGTCCGATGCGGCTGGTCGGCTCCGG
>JBPCND010000200.1:0-16288 GCA_051001655.1 Nocardioides sp.
CGACAGACGAGGTAGGCGTTGACCGCGCCGACGTCGTGCGGCCCGTCGGGGCGGTCCGATGCGACGAAGCTGGTACGGCGGTGCGGACGGCCTGCTTCGAGCGACTCAACGGCCTCGCGGGCGGCACACCAGCCGGGTCCGTCCTGGAGCAGCGGGGTGCGGGTGTCGTCGTGGACCGTCACCTCGCCGTACCCGATCCCGCTCCGTGAGTCGACGGTCGGGAGCATGGACAGCCGGACGAGGAGGGACGCACGGGTGGCGCTCGCCAGCGTGGCGAACCCGCCCTGGAACTCGTCACCGACCGTGGGTTCGAGTGCCTGTGCGGGAGAGATCGCCTTGTTGAGCTCGTTGAGCGCACGGGCGAGCGCAGTCTGGACCGCCCGCCGGTCACTGACGTGACGGGAACCGACCAGATCCCCGATGACGGTGTACAACGAGTCGGACATGGTTCAGTGTATGGCTGAACTTAGCGAGATAACAGTTATCCACTGAACGGATCGACTTGGCCTGCGGTCGCGCGAAGCATCGGCAGCTAAAGGTACATCCCGCCGCGGCCCTGCTCATCCCCGGACGCGGACGGGTCGTGCGCCGCACGGGCCTGCTGCGCTGCCTGGAGGGCCTCGTCGGAGGGGACCATGCCGGGCGGAAGTGCGCGTCGCATCTGTTCGAGCTGGGCGCGCGCAGCCATCTGCTGGGCGTAGATCGCGGTCTGGATGCCGTGGAACAGACCCTCGAGCCAGCCTACAAGCTGGGCCTGGGCAATCCGGAGCTCGGCGTCGGAAGGAGTCTCGGAGCTGAACGGGAGGGACAACCGCTCGAGCTCCTCGACGAGCTCGGGAGCGAGGCCGGCCTCGAGCTCCTTGATCGAGGACCGATGGATCCCGGCGAGCCGGGTCCTGCTGGCTTCGTCGAGCGGGGCGGACTTCACCTCCTCGAGGAGCTGACGGATCATGCTGCCGATCCGCATCACCTTCGCGGGCTGCTCCACGAGGTCGGAGAACTGCCGCTCGGTCCGCTCGCCGTCCTCGCCGTCTTCGTCCTCGGTGCTCTCGGGGTTCTGGACGGGGACGCCATCGGGACCCAGGACCACGAGCCGAGGATCGTCGTCAGCGGTGGCCTGAGTGCTGTCGGGGTGCGGGTCGGTCATGGTTCCACCTTACGCGGTGAGCACGATCTTCCCGATGTGACTGCTCTCGTCCATCATCCGGTGCGCGTCGGCGACCATGTCGAGTGGGAGCGAGGCGTGCACGATCGGTTTCACGCGCCCTTCGGCCACGAGCGGCCAGACGTGCTCGACCACCGCAGCGCAGATGGCAGCCTTCTCGGCAGCGGGCCGGGCCCTCAGTCCCGTGGAGATCACCGCGGCGCGCTTGGACAGCAGCTTGGCGATGTCCAGCTCACCCTTGGCGCCGCCCTGCATGCCGATGATCACCAGCCGGCCTTCGGTGGCCAGCGCGTCGAGATTCCGGTCGAGGTACGACGCGCCCATGTTGTCGAGGATGACATCGGCTCCGTGACCGTCGGTCGCCGCGCGTACCTCCTCTACGAAGTCCTGCTGCCGGTAGTCGATGGTGATGTCCGCGCCGAGGGAGCGACAGACGTCGAGCTTCTCGGCCGAGCCGGCCGTCGTGATCACGCGCGCACCGAGGGCATGAGCGAGCTGGATCGCCATCGTCCCGATGCCACCCGCGCCACCGTGCACGAGCAGGGTCTCCTCGGGACGCAGGCCGGCGACCATGAATACGTTGGACCACACCGTGCAGGCCACCTCGGGAAGCGCGGCGGCGCTGACGAGGTCGATCCCGTCGGGCACCGGCATCACGTGGCCAGCCGGCACGAGCACCTTCTCGGCGTATCCACCCCCTGCCAACAGGGCGCAGACCTCGTCGCCTACGGCCCAGCCGGATACGTCGGCGCCCAGGGAGCCGATGGTCCCCGAGCACTCGAGACCCAGCACGTCGGAGGTCCCCGGAGGAGGTGCGTAGTGCCCCTGCCGTTGCAGCAGGTCGGCCCGGTTGAACGCGGTTGCTGTCATGTCGATCACCAGCTCGCCCGGACCCGCCTCGGGATCGGGGCGATCGGTGAGGACGAGAGCATCGAACCCTCCGGGCTCGGGTGCGATGACGGCGCGCATGGGTTCGACGCTAGCCGACTGTGGGAGGTTGCCGGCACGCACGGATCTGCGAAACGCATGCTGGGACGCCGGGTCGACCGCCGGGTCGGACGCCGGTCGACCACCGGCCGACCACCGATTGGAGCTGTGACACCGCTGGACGGGCCTGGACCGCCGTGGACCGTCCGTTCGTGCCACAGCTCGCAGGTCCGGGTCCCGACAGGCTCGACCACCGGGGGAACAGGCTCGACCACCGGCGCCAAACCGGGGCCAACCCGGGCCGGGTCAGGCCGGGTCAGTCGGCGTCGATGAGGTCCTCGTCGAGCGTCCCCACCGGCACCACGCCCTCGACGTCCTCCACGTCGTCGAAGTCGTCGACGCTGACCGCCTCGGCACCCCATTTCTCGGCCAAGGCAGTGGCGAGCCCGGCGAGCTGCTCGACCTTCGCCGGGCTGCCCCCGGCCAAGGCGGCGGCATAGCCGAGGAGGTAGGTCGTGATCGGGGCAGCCGGGCGTTCGACGGCATGGGCAGCATCGCGGGCCAGGTCCAAGATGACGCCCTCATCGACCTCGGTGTCGACGTCGAGCACGTCGCACAGCTCATCGATCCAGTCGTGAAGAGTCACCGGTCAAGCGTCGTACGCGAGCCGCCATCTGGCAAGCACTTCACGGCACCAACCAGAGCGCCTGTGCAGATCATGGCGAGAGGTCGCGCAGGTCCGCCCAGGTGTCGATGTCGCGCGCCTCGTTGCCGACCACGGGCACCTCGACGATCCGAAGGCCGCCGACCAGCGCGTGCACCGGCAGGCCGTGCTCCCGCGAGCGGTCCGCCGGCCGGGCCGACTGCAGGGCGGCCCACCGGTAGACGCCGGCCAGCGTCTGCCGGCGACCGCCGGTGTCGACCAGGACGGCGCCGTCGACCTCGACCGAGGCCTCCACCGCCCAGGTCAGCCGAGCGACGGTGCCGGCGTCCACCCGGGGCATGTCCACCGCCAGGACCACGACGAGCTCCGGCGCCATGAGGAACCGGTCGAGACCGGCTAGCAGGCCCGCCGCAGGACCTCCGCCCGCGGGCTCCTCCCTGGCCCAGGTCACCGCCCGCGACGCCGGGCACGGCGGGCCCACGACGACTACCTCCCCAGCCGACATCGTGGCGGCCAGGGCACGTTCGAGGAGAGTCACGCCCGCGATCTCGATCGAGGCCTTGTCGACCCCGTCCATCCGGGCGGCTGTGCCCCCGGCCAGGACCACCGCACCCAGACGGAGCGGTGTCGATGCGGAGGATCCCATGAGTGCGAGTCTGGCAGGGTGGCCTCGTGGCCCCCTTCCATGTCTGCCTCGTCCAGAAGGCGTCCGGCCGCGACGCGGCCGAGAACCGCGCCGCGCTCGACGTCGTCCGTGAGATCGGCTCCGGGCGACCGAGAACCGATCTCGTCGTGTTCCCTGAGGTGTTCGCTCGTGACTTCGGGGAGGCTGGCTCGGACGTGGCGGCGTACGCCGAAGAGCTCGACGGTCCGTTCGTCACCCGCCTCGCCGAGCTGGCCCGTGAGACGGACCTCACCGTGGTGGCCGGGATGTTCGAACGCAGCGAGGACCCACAGCGCCCGTACAACACCCTTGTCGCCGTGGGTCCGCACGGCCTGCTGGCGTCCTATCGCAAGATCCACCTCTACGACTCCTTCGGCTACCGCGAGTCGGACCGGCTGTCGGCGGGGCCGGCTGGGCTGGCTGATCCGGTCGTTCTGGAAGTCGGTGCGTTCCGGATTGGCATGCTGACCTGCTACGACCTCCGCTTCCCCGAGCTCGCCCGGGTGTTGGTCGAGCGTGGCGCCGAGATCCTCGTCGTGCCCTCGGCCTGGGTCGCCGGCGAGCGCAAGGTCGAGCACTGGCGCACGCTCGTCACCGCGCGGGCGATCGAGAACACCGTGTACGTCGCCGCCGCCGGCCAGCCGGGCCCGCGCTACACCGGCCACTCGATGATCGTCGCGCCCCACGGCGACGTGCTCGTCGAGCTCGATGCGGACAGCGACGAGGTGGCCTGGTCCGGGGTCAGCCGAGACCTCCTCGACGAGGTCCGCAGCACCAACCCGTCCTTGGCGAACCGTCGCATGTAGAGCGGTATCGTGCCGGCTCGTCATCAGTCCGTCGCCCGAGGAGGACCGCTTCGTGGCTCGACCTGACCAGCGACGTGGTCGTCGG
The DNA here is from genome assembly GCA_051001655.1 of Nocardioides sp. Classification (GTDB taxonomy): domain Bacteria; phylum Actinomycetota; class Actinomycetes; order Propionibacteriales; family Nocardioidaceae; genus Nocardioides_B. The sequence goes on from JBPCND010000200.1 coordinate 4,312, forward strand.
CGAGCCGACCCGAAGGCGCGCGGCACCCGCCCCGGGGGGTCGCTCCGAATCTGGACCTGGATCTGGTTCCTGGTCTCGATCGCTGGGATCCTCGCGGTCTGCTCCGCGTGGTTGACCCTGTGGTTCCCGGTCGAGGTGCCCGGCTGGGTTCCACGGAGCGGAGCGGTGCTCATCACGACCACGTTCGCTCTGGCGCTCGGAGTCCGCACCGGCGGACGCCCCTTGGTCTCGGGCGCTGTCGCGCTGGTGCTCACCACGGTCGCGGTCGTGACCCAGCTGCCGGTGCTGCTCGCTGGAGCCACCGTCGCGACGGCCGTCGTGGGCGCGCTCCTCGGAGTGCTCGCCACCACGCCGGCCGCCCGCTTCTCCGGGGTGATCCGGGAGTGCCTGGTGGCCTCGCTCGTCGCGGTGGTCGCCGCTTTCACCGCTCAGGCCTACGGTGCCCCGGTCGCGGTGGAACGCACCGAGTATCTCGTCCTCGGGCTCGGTCTCGTCGTTGTCCTGGTGCTGGTCCATCGGCTCGGGGCGGGCCTCCAGGGGCTGGGGCGGCGCGGCACGGTGGGGATCATCGCCGGCCTGGCCCTGCTCGCTGTCGGCATGGCCTACACCAAGGCACTCACCACGTGGGGTTCTCCCGAGCTGGTGGGGGCGCTGGAGGACGGCAACGCCGCAGCACGCGATCTGCTCGGCGTCGTACCCAGACCGATCGAGGTCCTCCTCGGGTTCCCTGCCCTGGCCTGGGGGGTCTCCACGCGCGCCCGCCGCCGGCAGGGCTGGTGGCCGTGTGCCTTCGGTGCTGCCGGGCTGGCCGGTGTCGCTACCAGCCTGCTCGACCCCCGGGTCTCCGTCGTCGAGGCAGGGCTGACCCTGGCGTACGGCGTCGCGCTCGGCCTGGTCCTGGGATATCTCGTCATCCGCGGGGACGCTTTCCTGTCCGGCAACCGCGGTGCGCGGGCACGGCGCGCGGAGGAGGCCGCGGCGCACCGTCCCGAACCTCGCCGCACGGCGCCGCTGCTGTGAGGGCGTGCCGGGCTGTGTAGCGTCGTCGCCATGGCCCGTGCACCCTTGACCTCGGACGTTCTCGCGGAGATGGTCGCCAACGTGCTGAGCGTCCAGGTGACCCCGGGCGACACCGTCGTGCCTGGTGACACGGTCGTTCTGCTGGAGTCGATGAAGATGGAGATACCGGTGCTGTCCGAGCACTCCGGGACGATCAGTGCCGTCCGGGTCTCCGCCGGTGACGTCGTCCAGGAGGGCACCGTCCTCGTCTCGCTGGACCTCGCCCCGTCGCCCTGAGCCATGCCGTCGGCGGTGGGTCCCGCCGATACACTCGCCCGGTGCGTCGACCTCGGTCGATGCCAGGAGGGGTGCCGGAGTGGCCGATCGGAACCGCCTTGAAAGCGGTCGCTGGCAGAGATGTCAGCCGCGGGTTCGAATCCCGCCCCCTCTGCTCAGCGGCTCGCGGGAGCCACTCCCGGAAAGGACCAGATGGCAACGTCAGGCCCCCGTCGGATCTTCGTGATGGGCGGTGGCGGCTTCTCGGATGGGCCGGACAACCCGCTCCTCGACGACTACCTGCTCTCGTTGACCTCCTCGAAGCGGCCACGGGTCTGCTTCGTCCCTACCGCGAGCGGTGACGCCGACGCCTACACCGAGAAGTTCGAAGCCGCCTTCGCCGGAGGACGGGCCGAGACGTCGGTGCTCCGGCTGTTCGCCCGCGAGCAGGAGGACCTTCGGGAGCTCCTGCTCGGTCAGGACGTGGTGTACGTCGGCGGCGGCAGCACGGCCAACCTGCTGGCGGTCTGGCGCTCCCACGGCCTGCCCGAGCTCCTCGCGGAGGCGGCGGCGTCAGGCACCGTGCTGGCCGGCGTCAGCGCCGGGATGAACTGCTGGTTCGAGGCCTCGGTGACCGACTCCTTCGGCCCGACGCTCGCACCTCTCCTCGACGGCCTCGGCCTCATCGGTGGCAGCTCCTGTCCGCACTACGACGGTGAGGAGAATCGCGCTTCCACCCTGCGCGCACTCGTCGCAGACGGTTTCCCAGCCGGCTACGCCGCCGACGACGGCTGCGGCCTGTTGTTCGAGGACGGCGAGCTCGTCGACGTGGTGTCCTCACGACCCGGGGCAGACGGCTACCGGGTGGAGCTCACCTCAGACGGGGTGGTCGAGCGACCCCTGGCAGCGACGTACCTCGGCAGACCCTGAGCCTGGCTACTCCGACCCGCCAAGCTCCAGCGAGACGCTGTCGTAGACGAGGTCGTTGAGCCGCTGGCGGTAGTGCTCCAAGGCATGGACGAGCCGCTGGAGGTCCCCGAGGACCGCGTCGACGTCAGGGCTCTCGAGCACCGCGGGACCGAGGGCCGCAAGGCGGACGACGAGCCCGTCACACTCGCGGCCGAGGGTCTGTTCCCGAGCGGCCAGCCAGGCGTCGCCACCGCGCGATCTCTCCATCACGAGAGCGTCCTTCACCGAGGACATCCGGTGTCGCACCAGCCATCGCCAGGTGTGCTGTCGCCGCGGATTGTGCACTGCCTTGTGAACCGCCTTGTGCAGGCCGAGGATCGCGCTCTCGAGACCGGTCATCGCCGACCACCTCCGTGGCATGGGTGGATCTCCGAGTGTGACCCCGATCACACTCCGGTGACAAGGGTCTGCCATGCTCGGTTTGTCCGCCGGGTCCCGGTTGGGTCTAATCGACTTCGTGCCCTCCGAATATCGACTCAGCCGACCCCTCGTGGTCCGGATGATGGGCGCCGCCCTTGTCGTGGCCGGCGCCTTCGTTCTCCTGGTAGGCATCGGGGTAGCCCTGCTCCGGTGGCCGGCAGGCGTACTCTCCGCGACCGTCCTCACCGCGACGTTCGTCGTCCTCGCGATGTCCTTCCTCCTGTCCCGAAGGCCCACGATGGTCCGTCTCGACCAGACCGGGTACGTCGTCCGCTGGGTGCGCGGCGTCGGTGTGGCGCGGGGGCGTTGGCAAGACGTCGACGACGCGGCCGCGACCACCGTCGCGGGCGACCGGTGCGTGGTGCTGCGTCGGCGGGACGGGCGGACGACGACCATCCCAGTAGGGGTCATCGACGTGCCGGCCGATCGGTTCGTCCAGGACCTGCAGCAGCATCTCAACCGCGGTCAGGGCTACCGGCCACTCGGCTGATCCCTGGGCTGATCCCTGGGCTGGTCCCTAGGCTGGTCCCTAGGCCGGCCACTCGGGCTGGCCACTCGGCTGGCCACTCGGCTGGTCCCGATTGGCTCCGGCACGGCGGCGGCGGGTAGCCTCTCCCTGCTGTCTGGAGGTGTCGCCTAGTGGCCTATGGCGCCCGCCTGCTAAGCGGGTTGAGGGTAAACCCCTCTCGCGGGTTCAAATCCCGCCACCTCCGCCAGACTCGGCCCCATCTGAACGGCCCCGCGGCCCGTCACGACGACGAGCGCGGGGACGCTCCACGTCCAGCTCACACAGCAGCCCAGGCTCACTCGTCGGGCCGGGCGGACCTGGCCGTCCGCCGGCCGGCGTACGCCACCACTCCCGCCACCACCGGCCACCACCTCTTGGTGCAGCTTCGGCCGACCTTGCCAAGATTGCACAACTACGCAACCATGATGCTGGTCCCCACGCGGCGACAGACGCTCTAGACTGGGCAAAATCACCGATTTGACCGAATTAGATGCCCCCGAACCATGAGCAGCGTATTATCCCACTCCGGCGTGGATTTGTCAGGAACCTGTGATTTTTGCAGAAACATGCAGTGCACACTCCTGCGCCCCGAATGACTGGCCGCCTGGGCCCCAGTGGCTGACACTAGTGAGAGGCGATCATCGCCCCTGGACACGGACACGAGGTAACCACATGAACCAGCACCGCACCGCAGCCCGACTCCTTGCAGGTCTGGCCATCGCCTCGAGCCTGGTTGTTGGTCTCTCTACGCCGGCGCAGGCTTACGACACCGGTTGGAACGGCACCAGGGGCGTCGTCAAGGCCGACTTCGACACCGGCTGGAACGGCACGAGGTAACCGACGGACCCACCCCACAAACGCGTCCGGCCCCACCCCCCGGAGTCGGATCGCCACAAAGGTTCGAGACGCGGACGAACGAGTCATCCCCCCGGCAGTTCCGTCCACAGTGCCATCCCCCCGGCCCGTCTCCGACCGACAGCGAGGGCAGTCTCCGCAAGGAGACTGCCCTCGCAGTCTGTCCAGGGTCCGTCGTCCGCAGCCCCGGCATGGACGGCGGTGAACAGCCACGCCCGCGAGCCTCAACCGCCGCCGTTCGCGTCTGCGAGGTCGTCCGGGTCCGCGAAGCCGAGCATCTCGGTGCCGGCGCCTTCGCGGCCCATGGCGTAGCCGAGCTGGAACCGCGTCTGGACGCCGTACTCGTCCTTCAACGCCGCGATGTAGCCGGCATAGGTCCGGGTGCTGACAGCGAGCCGCTTGGCGCTCGCCGGGTCGCTGTGGCCCTCGACGAGCAGCCGGATCGACATCGCCCGGACGTCGGCGGCGATGTGCCGCTCGGCCTGGTCCCCGCTGACGTTGAAGGGCTGCGCCCGCTCCCAGGACCGGTCGAAGATGTCGACAAGGTAGGCGATGAGCGACTTGTCGTAGATCGCGATCGCGACGTGGTGGTTGTCGGAGGCCGGGACGACGGCGACCTGCCGGTCCACCACGATCAGCCGGCGGAAGAACTCGTCGAGCGTGCGCACCTCGGCGCCCTGGGCGGTGATGTCGGCGACGTACTCCCTGGTCGCGGGACTGTGCCGCGCCGAGTGCTGGTAGAGCGTGCGCATCCGCGTGCCGCGCGAGAGCGCCTTGACGTCGCGGTCCTCCGCGACGGCAAGGGTGTTCGCCGGCCGCCGGCCGTGCGGCTGGGCGGTGATCAGCTCGCTGCGGCAGTCGGTGACGGCGGCCGCGATGAAGCTGTTGATGTTCTCCAGACCGTGGACCTCGGTGATCGGGGTGACGGTCGCCTGCGGTGAGGTCCGGAAGACCTGGCCGAGCTCGCTGAAGGTCTCGGCCCAGCGTGCGGACTCCGTGAGCAGGTCCGCACCCTGCTGTCCGAGGGGTACGACGACCTGCGACTGCACCGCCGCAGGATCCATCGGCAGCAACCTGTTGCTGTGCTGGTCGTGCCTGAGCAACCCGAGGTCGAGGAGCAGATCCACCGCCGGGCGCTGCCGCTCGTCCTGCAGACGCGGATCGTCGGCAGGCAGCGAACCGTGGGCGACGGCGTTGGTGTAGATCCTCGTCGCCGTCGTCTCGAGCAGCGCCCGGTCGTCGGGGCCGTAGCTACCTCGGTCCACGTCGTTCCTCTCCGGTGACCACGGCGCAAGTATGCCCGGGACCGGCCGGACTCAGACCCCGAGGCGCGCCTTCAGTCCGTCGAGCTCGGTCCAGAGCACTGTCGGCAGGTCGTCGCCGAACTTCTCGAACCACTCGGTGATCTGCGGGATCTCTGCTCGCCACTCCTCGACGTCCACAGCGAGCACCGCCTCGAGGTCGGCATCGGTCATGTCCAGGCCCGTGGTGTCGAGGGCGGCTGGGGTGGGCACGTGGCCGATCGGGGTCTCGACCGCCTCGGCCAGGCCATCCATCCGCTCGACGACCCACTTGAGCACGCGGCTGTTCTCGCCGAACCCCGGCCAGAGAAAGTCACCGTCCTGGTCACGGCGGAACCAGTTGACGTAGAAGATCTTCGGCAGCTTGGCCGCGTCGTTCTCCTTGCCGACGGTGATCCAGTGGTTGAAGTAGTCACCGGCGTTGTAACCGATGAAGGGCAGCATAGCCATCGGGTCGCGGCGGACCACGCCGACGGCGCCGGTCGCGGCCGCTGTGGTCTCCGAGGACAGGGTGGCGCCCATGAACGTGCCGTGGGTCCAGTCGCGAGCCTCGGTGACCAGCGGCACCGTGGTCTTGCGGCGGCCACCGAACAGGATGGCGTCGATCGGGACACCCTGCGGGTCGTCGTACTCGTCGGCCAGGATCGGACACTGTTTGATCGGGGTGCAGTACCGGCTGTTGGGGTGGGAGGAGAGCACCGGCTCCTCACCCTGCGCCATCTCGGGCGTCCAGTCCTCGCCCTTCCACGAGCGTGCGTGGGCGGGGGTGTTCTCCATGCCCTCCCACCAGATGTCGCCGTCGTCGGTCAGGGCAACGTTGGTGAAGACCGAGTTCCCGATGTCGATGGTGCGCATGGCGTTGGGGTTGGTCTGCTCGTTGGTGCCGGGAGCGACACCGAAGAACCCGAACTCCGGGTTCACAGCGTAGAGGCGTCCGTCGGGCCCGATGCGCATCCAGGCGATGTCGTCGCCGAGCGTCTCGACCTTCCACCCCGGGATGGTCGGGGCGAGCATCGCGAGGTTGGTCTTGCCGCAGGCACTCGGGAAGGCCGCGGCGATGTACTTGCGGACACCCTCGGGCGAGGTGGGCTTGAGGATGAGCATGTGCTCGGCGAGCCAGCCTTCGTCGCGTGCCATCACGCTGGCGATCCGCAGGGCGTAGCACTTCTTGCCGAGCAGGGCGTTGCCGCCGTATCCGGAGCCGTAGGACCAGATCGCGCGCTCCTCGGGGAACTGCACGATGTACTTCGTGTCGCTGCAGGGCCACGACACGTCCTCCTGGCCAGGGTCGAGCGGCATGCCGACCGAGTGCAGGGCCGGCACGAAGCCGGCGTCGGTCTCCTCCATCCTGCGCAGCACATGGGTGCCCATGCGGGCCATCACACGCATGGAGACGACGACGTACGCCGAGTCCGTGATCTCCACGCCGAACATGGGCTTCTCGGCCTCCAGATGGCCCATGACGAAGGGGACGACGTACATCGTCCGGCCCTTCATGCAACCCCGGTAGAGGTCGGTCATCACGGCCTTCATCTCCTGCGGGTCCACCCAGTTGTTGGTGGGGCCCGCGTCCTTCTCCTCGACCGAGCAGATGAAGGTGCGGTCCTCGACGCGGGCGACGTCAGTGGGGTCGGACTGCGCGAGGAAGGAGTTCGGCTTCTTCTCCTCGTCGAGTCGCACGAAGGTGCCACTGTCGACGAGAGAGGCGGTCAGCTGCTCCCATTCGGCGTCGTCGCCGGTGCACCAGTGGATCCGGTCGGGCTCGGTGAGCGCGGCGACCTCCTCCACCCAGGCGCGGATCCCTGCGTGGGCCGTCGGCGGTTCGGTCGTCTGACTGGTCATGCTGGTTTCGGTCGTCATGCTCTCACCGGGTCCTCTCACACATCCCGCCCGTCGGAGCGACGGGACGGCCACCGAGAGTGTCGGTGGGAATTGTCTCAGCAAGCGGCGTCTCTGCCGTCGCCTTGCAGCCACCTGTGGCGTCGAGTGCTTGGGAATCTACTCACAAGACGTGAGCCCGGCCATTGGATCGTTCCAGGGTGTGAGCCCCGTCTCGGGTCAGTGTGTGGAACCCCGTGCCCGCCCGCGTCCGGGCCGGGGTTGCTCACGCCCTCCCCTGCTCGGCCGGAGGTTTACCAGGGGATGCAGGAAGTTGGAACCTCCCCATGGCAAGCAAGCCATGGGGAAGTGCAGAGAACCATGGGGAGTACGGCGGCCGCCGCCGCGAACCGACCGCCGGTGTGCGTTCCTGCCCTCCTACCCGCCGATCTGCGCAAGCACACCGTCCGAACCTCGTCGGTCAGGCATCTGCTCACACAATTTCGTGTGGGCAAGAGGCGCAGGTTAAAGTGTCTGAGGCCCAGTCACCCATCGGGCCACTGCGCTCGTAGCTCAACGGATAGAGCATCTGACTACGGATCAGAAGGTTGGGGGTTCGAATCCCTCCGAGCGCGCTTTGCCTCCGGGCCCCAGGTAGTGCGACGTCTCGGAACCACCCACGGGCCAGTAGGTCAGCGGACGACGCGTCCGCGGTGACGGGGCTGGCACTACGCCACACGGCTGGAACAATCAAGGCCGACAACAAGGTCGCGCGCAAGTCTCATCCTGGTGCAGAGGGTGGCGGGTAGCGGCAGAGCGACGATCTCTCCGTCATGGATAAGACAGACACAGCTCGGGGCAGCGGTTGACATCGACGTGCATGCGTCGCCGGTGCCGGTGCCAGAAGATGGGCCGAGAGGCGTGGATGTCCGCGTCGAGAGGAGATGCCCTGTGCAGTACGTCGAGCAGGTGGCCGCGCGTCCCGACGAGGTCCGGGCATCACGCCCGGGCGACGGCATCGTCCCTGATGCGGCTGTCGTGATGGACCGTGCGTTCGACGTGCCGGGGAGCACCGACCAGGTGTGGCCGTGGCTGCTGCAGCTGGGCAAGCGCAGGGCGGGGTGGTACCTGCCGCGCAGGTTGGAGCGCTCGCTACCCCTCGGCCGCCGCGGTCTGCGCCACGTCGACGGACGCTTCACGGGTCTGGAGGTGGGCGACGTCATACCGGACTGGGGCGGCAAGGACGAGACGTTCACGGTGGTTGAGCTGCAGCCGCCTGATCATCTGGTCTACCGCTCGCAACGGGGTCGCACGGCCGTCTCCTGGGCGATCTGTCTGCGGACCACAGGTGAGTCCGGGACGAGGGTGCACCTCCGGCTGCGGCTCGGTCCGGTGAAGCACGTGAGACTGGCCGAACGCGTCGGCGGGGCCTTCGACCTGGCGACGATCGCACTGCTGGCGGCGGGGCTGCGCGAGCGGCTCGATCAGCCAGAACGAGTCAGCTGATCTGCGTTCCGCAGGCCCGGGTGGCGTCAGTGGCCGCTGGTCGCAGATCGGCGCTTCGCGCTCGGCCTCGTCGCGGTCGCCGATCGCCCAGGTAGATGAACGACGACGAGCCTGCGCAGGACCACGATCGCTGCCGCCGTACCCAGGACCGACCATTCGCTGTCCGCACTCAGGCGCAGCAGGCCCGCTGCCAGGAGCAGGTCCAACAGCAGGGCAAGGGAGGAACGGACTTCGTGGGTCGCCGCGAGTGCAACGGCCCCGACGGCGACGGCAAGACCCGTGACCAGCCAGGACGCGACCGCGACAGCCTCCGTCATCGGGGCGGATCGCCCTGCGACCGGTCATTCCCCGTGGCCGAGCTTCGCAGCTGATTCTGTTCCTCGCGGATCTCTCGGGCCAGGAAGTAGTTGAGCGCGGTGCGGATGGTCGCCACCACCGCCAGCTTGCCTAGCTCCTCATAGCTCGGTGCGATCGCCGTGCGCAAGATGTCGCTGGCGAGCTGGAACTCCAGACCCAGGGCCAGGAAACGGCCGAGGGTGAGTCGCACGGGCACGAACTGCTCCGGGTCGCGACGGGGCAGCACCCGCAGGAACTGGAACGCCGCCAGCACGGCACCGATGAAGATCACCACCGCGCCGGCCGCCTCCACCAAGATGACGAGGGCATCCACGCCGACACGCAGCCACTCCTCGGACCAGCCGACCTGAAGGTTGGACGTCACGGGTGCGGTCGGGTCTCGTGGGCCACGTGGCGGCCGCGGGCCTCGAGCTCGGGGTCGACGGCGAGCTGGCGCACATAGATCCCGAGGTCATGGGTGGACCGGACCAGCCTCTCGTCGCGGCTCAGGCCGTCCGGGCCCACGATGTGCGCGGTCTCCGCGATGACCCGCTCACAGGCTTGAGCGGCGGCCGTCCGGGCCCGTCCGATCTCGACGGCGAGCATGTTGCGGGGGAGGTCGTCGAGCCGCGAGGCAACGTTGTCGACTGCGGTCCGCGACTCCCACGCTGCCTGGTCGACAGCACCGAGCCTGCGCAGCTGGCCGGCGGTGAAAGGGACCGCCTGCGCGGCGTCGATGAGCAGATCCAGGACAAGGTGAGTGCCGCCGGCCCAGACCGCGGCCACACCGAGCCCGCCGATCACGAAACCGGGTCGGTCGAGATACCAGTCCAGGGGACCGACCGTCGCGTTGATGGGAGCCACCGTGTCGACGAGGACGGTCCAGGACCGGGTCGCATCCATCGCCGCCGTCCGCCACGAGGCTGGGTCACCCTCGAAGCTGCCCTCCTCCAGCGGGAGGTCGAGGAGCTGGTGATGTGTCCGGTCGACCCAGACAGGGACCAGCGCCCGGTCGATGAGGTCCACGCCCGCCGCGAACCTCAGCTCCCCTCGAACGATCCAGCTGCCCTTGCGGAACTGTCCGGTGGCACCGGTGCCGACCGGACGAGAGGCCCAGACGCCGTACACCCCTCGTTGAGCCTGCTCGTCTGCCTGGTCGAGGATCCGCATCGCGTCCGCATGCCCCTCGACGAGCCGGGCCAGCGCGAGGTCCAACCGAGCGGTCTCGGTCAGCGCCGACACGAGGACAGGCATCGGCGCGGTCCACAGCGCTGCGCCCGCCTCCACGATGTCGCCCAGGGTCGATCGCATGTCGTCAGGCGAGGCGCGAAGCCGCCAAGGATCGACGCTCTGCAGCGTCTTGATGAACGTGTCCAGCTCATGTTGATAGTTCATCAGACCGGGGATCATCACGGGCGCTTCGCCAGACGTGCCGTCCTGCGGTCCCGGAGCAGTGCCAGCAGGTTGAGGCCGGCCCACCCGAATGTCAGGCCCAACACCTTCTTCCGGGTCGCGTCGTCCTCGGCGCGAGCCGACAGGATCAGCCCGTCCGAGACGTCGGAGGCGATCCGCAGCACCATCGCGGCGGTCACGGTGCGCGGCGACCGGCCCAGCATGCCGAGGGCGCCGATCGCCAGGTCGCGGCCACCGTAGGTCTGGGCGAGGACGTCGTAGTCGGCCTGGTGCGGCTCGTTGTCGGTCAGGGCGCGGCCGAGGTGGCGCGGGTCAACGAGGGCGTAGACGCCGTACGACGCCGTGGCGGTGGACATGAATCGGCTCCATGCATAGCTCATGCACGACCCTGTACCCGATCCTCGGCCTCTCACCTCCGCGATGACGCGTGAAGTTCGCCGATGGGGGCAGAAGACCTACAAGCGATGCATCAAAGGAGCAGCATGACGGTCCCGAACATCACCTTGAACAACGGTACGGCGATCCCGCAGCTCGGCTTCGGCGTCTTCCAGATCGACCCCGATGAGACGCGTGAGGCGGCCCTGATGGCCCTCGAGGTCGGCTACCGGCACATCGACACCGCCGAGATGTACGGCAACGAGAAGGGCGTCGGGGAGGCTGTCCGCGACTCCGGGCTCGACCGGAGCGAGGTGTTCGTCACCAGCAAGCTCGACAACGGCTCCCATGGCCACGACGACGCGCTCGCCGCCTTCGACCAGACCCTGAAGGATCTCGGCTTCGACTACCTGGACCTGTTCCTCGTGCACTGGCCGACGCCGGCCATCGGCGACTTCGTGGACACCTGGCGGGCGATGGAGAGGATCTACGACTCGGGTGGCGCCACGGCGATCGGCGTCTCCAACTTCACCCCCCGGCACCTCGGCCGCCTGGCTGCCGAGACGACCGTGCCGCCCGCTGTGAACCAGGTCGAGGTGCACCCGTTCTTCGGCAACGACGAGGTGCGGGCGTACGGCGCCGAGCACGGCATCGCCACCGAAGCCTGGTCGCCGATCGCCCGGGGCAAGGTGCTCGAGGACCCGACGATCACCCGGATCGCGGAGAATCTCGACAGGACGCCGGCCCAGGTCACCCTCCGGTGGCACCTGCAGCGCGGTGACATCGTCTTCCCGAAGTCCGTGACCCGCAGCCGCGTGGAGGAGAACTTCGCGATCTTCGACTTCGAGCTGTCCGGAACGGACATGACCGACATCGACGGTCTGGACCGGGGCGAGCGCACGGGCCCGGACCCGGACACCTTCAACCCCGTGCCGAGCTGACGTGGTGGCGCAGTCCCTCCCGTCGGTGATCGTGTTCGACGTCAACGAGACGTTGTCGGACATGTCGCCGATGCGGCAGGTTTTCGAGGAGGTCGGCGCCCCGGGACATCTCGCGGCGACCTGGTTCGCCAGCGTCCTCCGCGACGGCTTCGCCCTCACCGTGGCCGGGGACTGCGCCTCCTTCGTCGACCTCGGCACGGCGGCGCTCCGGACGCTGCTCGACCCCGTCGCCCTCGACCGGGATCTGGACGACGCGGTGC
>JBPCND010000201.1:0-9980 GCA_051001655.1 Nocardioides sp.
GGAGAAGAACCTCGCCGCGCTCGAGTCACAGATGCACGAGCGTGAGAACCCGACGTACGCCGGCCTCGGTGGCCGCGCCAGCGAGATGCTTCGACTGGCCGAGGAACAGGCCGACGAGGTCCTCGCCGAGGCACGCATGCAGCGCCAACAGATGCTCGACCGCGCGACCAGGGACGCCGAGTCCCTCCGTGCCCAGGCTGCCCGGGACGCCGAGGACATGCGCATGGTCCAGCTCAAGGAGCTCGACGAGTCACGGGCGCGGTCGGTGACCGAGATCGAGCAGGAACGTAACCTGGTCACGAGTGAGTCGGAGGACATCCTTGGCTCCGCCCGCCGTGAGACCGAGCAGCTCAGGCTCGCGGCCCAGCAGGAGACCAACACCCTCCGCACCGGCGCCAGACGGGAAGCCGAACAGGCCCGTGCGTCCGCGGACCGCGAGGTGCAGGAGGCCCGACGCGCCCTCGCTGTGGAGAAGGAGCGGCTGACCCGCGAGGCTGCCGAGCACCACACGATTGCGACCACCGAGACGGAGCGGCTGGTCAAGGAGGCGGAGGATCGGGCGACGGCCGCCGAGGCGCGCGCCCGCGACGCCGTCAGCCAGTCCACGGCTGCCCGCAAGCAGGCACAGGTCGACGCGAACCGGCTGGTCACCCACGCCCGGCGCGAGGCCGAGCAGATCGTGGCCTCGGCGCAGGCACAGTCGACGAGCTTCGTGGCGGCCGGTCAGTCCGAGGCGGAGCGGGACCTCGCCACCACGCGGTCCGAGGTGGACCGCTACGCCAAGCGACGTGACGCAATCGTCGCCCAGCTCGGTGCCCTGCGCGACGTGGTCGCCGGGTTCGCCGGTGAGGACGGCCCGGCACCGACGACCCCCGCGGCTGCCGCCCCTGCGGAACGGACCGAACCGGCCCAGGACGAGGGTGCCCCGGAGGGCACCACGCGCGGGTGAGTCATGCCGTACGCCAGGGTCGAGTGACCCGGGACGCCGCCGCTCGCGCCCATCGTGTCGAGGAGTCCTCTCTGCTGCGGGTGGGTCTGCGACATCCGTTCTCCCTCGGTTTCTTCGCCACCACAGGAGCACTTCTCGCCTGGTGGCTCGGCACACTCATCCTCTCCATCAGCTCGCTGCTGGTGCTCGTCGTCGTGGCGATGTTCCTGGCCGCTGGACTCGACCCGATGGTCGGGTTCCTGGGTGGCAAGGGGCTGAAGCGGGCGTACGCCGTACTCGTGGTGATCCTGGCCGTGCTGGCGGTGCTGGCCCTCTTCCTGGTCGCGTTCGTGCCGGTCATCGCCGACCAGGTCACGGCGATCGTGGACAACGCACCGGGCTGGCTGGAGTCGCTGCGCGGAAACTCCTTCGTCAAGGACATGGACGAACGCTTCGACGTCGTCGCGAAGGCACAGGAGTACATCGCCAGCGGCAGCTTCGGCCAGCAGGTCTTCGGAGGGGTCGTGGGCGTCGGTGTGGCTGTGCTCTCGGCGCTGGGCAACGCGTTCATCATCATCGTGCTGACGCTGTACTTCCTCGCGTCCCTGCCGAAGGTCAAGCGAGCGGCCTACCAGCTCGCTCCGGCCAGCAAGCGGCCGAGGGTCAGCGAGCTCGGCGACCGGATCGTGAAGAACATCGGGGCCTACGTCTCGGGAGCCTTCGTGGTCGCTGTGTTCGCCGGGGTCAGCTCACTGATCTTCCTGTTCGTCGTCGGTCTGGGGGAGTACGCCGTCGCCCTCGCTGCCGTGGTCGCCCTGCTCGACGTGATTCCGATGATCGGGGCCACGGTGGGCGCGGTGATCGTGACCGCGATCGGGTTCGCCACGGATCCGAGGATCGGGCTGGCCTGTGCGATCTTCTACCTCGTCTACCAGCAGGTCGAGAACTACGTGATCTACCCCAGGGTGATGTCGCGCTCGGTCAACATCCCCGGCTCGGTGATCGTCATCGCGGCCCTCGTCGGAGCCGGTCTGCTCGGCGTGGTGGGCGCGCTGTTGGCCATCCCGACGGCTGCGGCACTGCTGCTGATCCTGCGTGAGGTGGTCGTGCCGAGGCTCGACACCCACTGACCGGGGCAGGCCCGGGCCGGTCTCAGGTCGACGCCTCGGTGCGGTCGGCGTAGGAGCTGGTGTCAGCGGTCTCCAGGGGTCCGTCCCACTCCCGCGGCAGGGGTACGTCGACGTCGGGGGCGACGCGGGCGACGATCTCGTCGAGCACCGTCTCGGCGTCGCCGACCCACAGGTGCTTGGCCCCCTCGACCGCGACCACCTCTGCCTGCGGGACGACGCCGAACCGCTTCCGGGCCTCCGGTGGCTGCAGGTAGTCGTCGTGCTCGGGCACCAGTGCGGTCAGTGGCGTGCCGGCCGCCGCCCAAGCTGCGAGGTGGCCGGCGGTGCTGGACCGGAGCGGGGGCGAGAGCAGGATGGCGCCGCGGACCACCGGGTCATTGGCGTGCATGAGAGCCAGGTCCGTGCCAAAGGACCAGCCGACGACCCAGATGTCGGGGAGGTCGTGGAAGTCGGCGTACTCCAGGGCGGCCGCGACGTCGTACCGTTCCCCCTCGCCGTTGTCGAAGGTCCCCTGCGACGTGCCCTGCATGCTCGTTGTGCCGCGCGTGTTGAAACGGAGCACAGCGAGACCGGCGAGCGCGGGCAGCCCGAACGCCGCCTTGCTGAAGACGTGGCTGTCCATCATCCCGCCGTGGGTGGGCAGCGGGTGCAGGCACACCAGCGTCGCCACCGGGTCGCGGCCCTCCGGCAACGCGAGCTCACCGACGAGCTCCAGACCGTCGGCGGTGTGAAGGGTAATCGCCGCCCGACGCGCGGGAAGGACCGAGTTCGCACGGATGGCAGCCGGTGGCGTCATGGGTGCCATCTTGCACTCACGGCGTCAGCGGCGGCGCTCGCGCGCGGCCCAGCAGGCGGAGTGCCAGTGCCGCCGCTCCTCGAGCCCGGTGGCATCCCGGGCGAACGACCTCGGCAGGACCGGCCATGCGACGACGTGCGGGGTGGCCGGGCGGATCGGCTGGTGACAGCCGGGACAGGTGTACGTGCGGACCGCTGCCGAGCCTGTGACCCGGCGTACGACGTGGTCCTCGCCGCCGTACTCCTCGATCCGCTCCTGCACCGGATCAGCGCGCGCCGTAGTCGCGGAAGCCCCGCCCGCTCTTGCGGCCGAGATAGCCGGCTGTGACGAGGTGTTCGAGCAGGGGCGCAGGAGCGAAGCCGGGCTCGCGGAACTCGAGGTAGAGCTCCCGCTGGATGGCCAGCGAGACGTCGTTGCCGACGACGTCGAGCAGCGCGAAGGGACCCATCGGCAGAGCGCAGCCGAACTTCATGGCGGTGTCGATGTCGTCGGCGCTCGCGTAGTGCGTCTCGAGCATGCGCACGGCGTCGTTGAGATAGGGGAACAGCAGAGCGTTCACGACGAACCCGGCCCGGTCGCCACACGAGACCGCGACCTTGCCGACCCTGTCGCAGAGCGCGCGCGTGGTCTCGGCCACCTCGCTCGAGGTGCTGACCGTGCTCACGATCTCCACGAGCTTCATGACCGGCGCGGGGTTGAAGAAGTGCATGCCGATGACGTCCTGCGCACGGGAGGTGACCTTGGCCAGCGCGATCACCGGCAGCGACGAGGTCGTGGTGGCCAGAATCGTGCCCGGCTTGCAGATGTCGTCGAGGTTCTCGAACAGGACGGTCTTCACCGCCAGGTCCTCGACGATCGCCTCGACGACGATGTCGACGGTGCCGAGGTCGTCGAGAGTGGTGCTGCCGGTGAGGCGGCCGAGCACCTTGCCGCGCTCCGACTCCTCGAGCTTGCCCCGGCCGATCGCCTTGTCGAGGGACCTCTCGACGGCGGCACGGACGCCTTCGAGCTTGGCGGGACTGCGGCCGACATAGGTGACGTCGAAGCCTGCCTGGGCGAACACCTCGACGATCCCGGCCGCCATGGCGCCCGTGCCCACGACACCGACGGTCCTGATGTCGTGCCGGAGCTGTGGGGTGTCGTCGGCCGAGGGAGTAAGTGCGTCAGCGACGACGACGGGGCTGTCAGGGCCTTCGTAGGTGTAGAAGCCGCGTCCGGTCTTCCGGCCGAGCAGCTCCGCGGTCATCATCTGCTTGAGGATCGGAGCGGGAGCGTGCAGCCTGTCGCGACCTTGTTTGTACATCGTGTCGAGGATCTCGTAGGCCGTGTCGAGGCCGATCAGGTCGAGAAGTGCCAGCGGACCCATGGGGTAGCCACACCCGAACCGCATAGCGGCGTCGATGTCCTCTCGGGAGGCGTACTTCCCCTCGAACATCGAGACCGCGTGGTTGAGGTATCCGAACAGCAGGGCGTTGGCGATGAAGCCGGCCTTGTCGCCGCAGATGACCGGGGTCTTGTCCAGGGAGCGAGCCAGTGCGGCGACGTCGTCGAGCACGTCCGGCTCGGTCACGACCGTGCGGATGATCTCGACGAGGTTCTGCACCGGTGCCGGGTTGAAGAAGTGCACGCCGACGACGCGTCCGGGTCGACCGGTCGCGGTGCCGATCTCGGTGACGGAGAGCGAGGAGGTGTTGGTGGCCAGGATCGCGTCCGGAGCGACGATGTCGTCGAGCTGACGGAGCAGCTCCTGCTTGACCCGGAGCTTCTCGACGACCGCCTCGACGACGAGGTCGCAGGACTTGACGTCCTCGAGGGCAGTGCTGAACCGGATGCGGTCGACCAGCGCGGCCTGGTCCTGCTCGGACAGCTTTCCACGCTTGACTGCTCGGCTGGTCGAATGCTGGACGTGCTGGCGGCCCCGCTCGAGGGAGTCCTCGGTGACCTCGATCCCGACCACGTCGTAGCCGTTGCGGGCGAAGACCTCGGCGATGCCGGCGCCCATCGTGCCGAGGCCGACCACACCGATGGTGCGAAACTCACGTCCGGTGCTCGTCATGGCCGCATTCTGGCACGCCTGAGAGGATCCGGTCATGTCCGAGACGACCACCGTGGAGCCGGTGCTGCCCGCGACTCATCACGTGGTGGAGCGGCTCTGGCAACTCTACTCCCATGACCTGTCGGCCGTCCGCGAGACAATGCCAGACGACGACGGGTCGTTCCGGCGCGGCCGGCTGCCGGCGTACCTCGACGACCCCGACCGAGCCGGTTACCTGGTCAGGTGCGAGGCCGGTCTGTCGGGTTTCGTCTTGGTGCGTGGGCTGAGCGGGCAGCACCGGGTCCTTGGCGAGTTCTTCGTCGTGCGGTCGGTACGCCGGCGTGGCGTAGGCCGGGCTGCTGCCCACCAGGTCCTCGGACGCCACCCCGGTAGATGGGAGATCGCCTTCCAGGAGGACAACCGCTCAGCGGCTGCGTTCTGGCGACAGGTGGCCCGCGACCTCGTCGGGATCCGGTGGTCCGAGGAGCGGCGGTCGGTCCCGGACAAGCCGGACGTGCCCCCGGACACCTGGCTCTCCCTCACCGTGCCGGAGAAGTAGGAAGGGTGGTCCCGGTAGATTCCCCGCCGTGAGACTCGTCGTTGCGCGCTGCCAGGTCGACTACGCGGGACGGCTGACCGCGCACCTGCCGATGGCCACCCGGTTGATCATGGTTAAGGACGACGGCTCCGTCCTGGTGCACTCCGACGGTGGCTCCTACA
Organism: Nocardioides sp.; assembly: GCA_051001655.1. Taxonomy (GTDB): domain Bacteria; phylum Actinomycetota; class Actinomycetes; order Propionibacteriales; family Nocardioidaceae; genus Nocardioides_B. The sequence goes on from JBPCND010000201.1 coordinate 5,610, forward strand.
AGCCGCTCAACTGGATGTCGCCGCCGTGCAAGGTCGTCGAGTCGACGAGCGGGGACGGCGACGCCGAGGTGGCGGAGTGGAGGGTCACCGGCAGGGACGGCGACACCCTGCGGATCCTGCTCGAGGAGGTGCTGCACGACACAGCGCACGAGCTCGGCATTGACCCGGGCCTGCAGAAGGACGGTGTCGAGAAGCACCTCCAGGAGCTGCTCGCCGAGCACCCGGGCACGTTGACCGTGGGGCTGACGCTGGTACGACGGGAGTTCCCCACCGCCATCGGCCCGGTGGACCTGATGTGTCGCGATGCCGAGGGCCGCTCGGTCGCGGTGGAGATCAAGCGGCGGGGCGACATCGACGGGGTGGAGCAGCTGACCCGGTACCTCGAGCTGCTCAACCGGGACCCCCGGCTGCGGCCCGTCCGCGGCATCCTCGCCGCCCAGGAGATCAAGCCGCAGGCACGCGTCCTCGCTGCCGACCGGGGCATTGCCTGCGCGGTGGTCGACTACGACCTGCTGCGGGGCATCGACGACCCGAGCCAGCGGCTGTTCTGAGGCGGCTGACCGGCGCTGTCGGCCGAGCCGGTGAAGGCCAGCCAGCCGGTGGCGAGGCCGATGAGAGCCATCCCGGCCGCGCCCGCAGGCGGATAGATGTGGTCGGCGTGCACGAGGTAGGCGCCGGGCAGCAGCAGGAGGCCCGGGGCACCGGCCGCACCGAGCCGCCTCAGCGCATCGAGGACCAGCAGCGCGCCGCACAGCATCAACGACCAGGACCCGACCGTGCCCAGCGGCCCGCCCACGTCGAAGAGGAAGGACACCGCCTCCGGCCTGGGCTGGTCCGGACCGATCCGCCCGGTGACGTAGCCGGCCGCGAGCCCGCTGATCACGTCGAGGGCGGTGTAGGCGGTCGCATATCCGTAGGCCGTCAGCCGGACCATCCAGGCGACGAGGTCCCTCCGTCGATGCACGAGCAAGGCCAGCGCGAGCCCGACCAGCGGGAAGACGAAGAGCCCCACCAGGTGCACGGCCGTCCACGCCTCGGCAGTCGGGTAGCCCAGCGACGTCGGGTGGAACAGGCCGGCCACCCCGAGCGCGACACCGGGCACGGCCAGCGCCGTGGCGAAGCGGGCGCGAGCGCGATCCATGCGCCCACGGTACGGCGGCCGGGTCAGCCACCCACGAGGGCGGCCACCTCGTCGGCACATCCCCAGGACAATGTCACGCCGGCGCCACCGTGTCCGTAGCAGTGCACGACCCGGGTCTCTCGTCGCTGCTCCAGCTCGAGCCGCACGGCGGGCCGCGTCGGACGCAGCCCCACCTTGTGACCGCGGACCCCGGCACGACAGAGCTCCGGGACGAGCTCGATGGCTCGCGCGAGAATCTGCTGTGCCAGGGCGGGGTTCCGGGCGCGGTTCCACTCCCCCTCGTCGGCGCTGCCGCCCACCACGATGTCGCGGCTGCGAGGCACGACATACGTCGGTCCGGACTCGTCGAGCCACCACCGGTCCAGGCCGACCTGGTCGACGTACACGACCTGTCCCCTCACCGGCGTGACCGACCCGTCTTCTGCCAGCAGTCGCGCACCTAGGCCGGCCGCGTCGACCACGACCGCCGCGCCGGGGCCCTCGGGCAGCGCACTCAGAGCCAGCCGGGTCAATGTGCCGCCCAGCTGCTCGACGCGGGACACCAGCCACGGCAGGTAGATCGGCATCTCTACGACGGGGGCCTCGAAGCTCCAGGCATCGACGTACGGCTCCGCCATCGTCGTCACGCGGGTCAGCGCCGGCACAGCCGTGGACCACCACGGGTCGGCCGTCCGGGAGCGGTGGACCTCGGTCCCCTGCCGCATCACGACGCCGGTCCGGCCGTCTCCGGCCAGCCGGGCCAGCTCGCGATAGGTCTCCTCCGACCACGCCGCGACCCGGTCGAAGGGGTACGCGCGATAGGGATACCAGAGTGCGGCCGCGGCCGCGGACGTCGTCTCCAGCGGCAGGTCACGGGCCAGGACGTCGACCCGGTGACCCTGCTCGAGGAGGCGTACGGCGCACGACAGCCCGACCACACCCGCACCCACGACGATCACCCTGTCCATGCCCTGAGTCTGCCCGACCCGACTGCGACCCGACTGCGGCGGAGCGGCTCAGGCCTCGGACGACTCAATGTCGGCGAGGAAGACCCGTCGGTTCCGCTCGTCGCGATGTGCCTTGACCGTGAGCAGCACCTCGACCTCGCTGCCGTCCCGGCGCAGAGCGGGCACCGCGATCGGACGGCCGAGGAGCGGCTGACGACCGACGAGGAGATACATCGTGAACCCGGCGATGTGCGCCTGCCGGTAGCGGTCCGGGACGATCGTGACCAGTCGTTGCCCCACCAGCTCGCTCGCGTCGTCGTAGCCGAGAAGGGCCAACGCAGCGGGGCTGACGGCGAGGATCCGATTCGTCTGGTCGGCGGCGATGCGACCGGTGACGGCGCTCGTAACGTCCTCGACGGCCCAGTCCGACTCGACCGGCGTCGCCACCGGCGCCTCACTCTCGAAGGACCAGGGTGTCGCCTCGGCACCGCGAGCCTGGCCCAGCACCTCACGGCACACCCATTGCCGGAACGCCTGGATCTCCGGTTGAGAGGGCGGAGTCAGCGCATGGTCGTCGGCTCCCATCTCCAGGGCGATCCCGATGGCGCGGTCAAGGGTGGCAAAGCTCGCCACGGAGCCGAGCGGCACGAAGATCTGCACCTCGGCCGCGGAGACGTGCGGCTCGACGGCCTCGCTCATGATCCGCTCGGGGTCGAGATCCACCTCGGCGGCCGGCACCTGTTCCTCCAGGATCGCGATCGCGTCCGTGGCCTCGGCATGCACCTGGATCGGTTCGCCGTCGCCGTCCCCATCGTCGTCGCCATCGTCGTCGCCATCGCCATCGCCATCGAGGCTGGCAAGGAGACACTCCCGCAGCAAGGCTTCCGCATGCTCGCGCCAGGCGCTGTGCAGCAGCAGGGGCATCTGGAGCAGCCGGACCGTGACGGCGGCAGTCGGGTCGTGGTCCACGTCGAGCCCCGCGGGCCGCCGGAGCTCGACCTCGCGGCCGGCGCCGGTCCGCGCCCCATGGAAGAGCCGAAAACAGACGGCCTTGCCGAAGTCGCGCTGCTCGACACCCCAGTCATCGACGAGCTGGTCGAGGATCATCAGTCCGCGACCCGTGCCCGCGCTCGGCCCGTAACGACGACGCACCGGAAGGTGCGGGCTGCCGTCGGCCACCACCACCCGGAGCCCGTCCTCACCGAGGACCGCAGAGAGGTCGATGCTCGTCCCCGCATGCAGCAGGGCGTTCGTCACGACCTCGGTGACCAGGAGCAAGGCGTTGTCGACGAGATCCTCGCGGTCGGCGTCCTGGAGGAGGTCACGCGTCAGACCACGCGCTTCCCGCACGCTCGCCGGCAAAGGATCCAGCCGTCGTTCGAACGACGCGGATCGTCCGGACACGCTCATTGTGCCCACGGATGCTCCTGGAACTTCTCGATGATGATGGCCCCGAGCCGACGTCTCTTTGCATTGTGCGCCTCCCGGGGGCACAAGTCAGGTATCTGGCCTCGATTCCGACCCCCCTCCCCCGACGGCGTCAGTCGAGGCCGTGGGCGAGGCGGATCGTGGCGACGATGCCTGCGATGATCTCGGTCAGCCCGAAGTCCCTGGGCGTGAAGACGGCGGCGACTCCCACCTCCCGGAGCCGCGCCGCATCGGCTGCGGGGATGATGCCGCCCACGATCACAGGCAGGTCCCCCGATCCCTCTCGGCGCAGGCCCTGCAGGACGGCAGGCACGAGCTCCATGTGCGAGCCGGACAGGATCGACAGGCCCACGCAGTGCACGTCCTCGGCGACCGCGCCGGCGACGATCTGCTCCGGGGTCAGCCGGATGCCCTGGTAGATGACCTCGAAGCCGGCGTCCCGGGCCCGGACCGCGACCTGCTCGGCACCGTTCGAATGTCCGTCGAGGCCGGGTTTGCCGACCAGCAGCCTCAGCCGTCCCCCGAGCTCATCCCCGGTACGCCGGACCTCCTCCCGGACCCGGGCCAGGTCCGTGCCGGCCTCGGCGATACCGACCGCGCCGGACACCCCGGTGGGGGCGCGGAACTCCCCGAAGACCTCCCGCAGTGCGCCGGCCCACTCTCCGGTCGTCACGCCTGCCCGGACAGCGGCGAGCGTGGCATCCATCAGGTTCGCGCTGGACCTCGCGTCAGCGGCCAGCCGCTGCAGCGCATCGTCGACCTCGGCCCGGCCCCGCTGCTCACGCCACCGCGCGAGTCCCGCGACGGCCGACCGCTCCGCCTCCTGGTCCGCCGTCTGAATCGCGGCGTCCATGTCGGCGGTCAGCGGCGACTGCT
>JBPCND010000202.1:0-14913 GCA_051001655.1 Nocardioides sp.
GCTGGGCCGACATGCCGGCGGGGCGGCCGTGCAGCGACGTGCCGGCCGGGCTGTTGACTTCGATGTCGACCTGATCGCCGTCGACCGAACCGTCGGTGGGGGCAGAAACGGTTGTGCCGGCGGGCCAAGGCGTGACGTAGTCGGGGTCCACGGCCGGGCCGGCGACTGCGTCCCGCAGCGCGGTCGCGAGGCGCTTGTCGGCGGCGGCCGAGTGGAACTCCCGGTAGAGGCGCGGCCCCTGACCGGTCTCGCCGACGTAGTAGACCGAGACCGCTGTAAGACCGCCGGGGTCGCCGGGATCGCCGGGGTCGGTGACGCTGGGCGAGGGCTCTTGCGTCGCGTCAGAGCTCGACGGCTCGGAGGTCGGGGTCGGGCCCTCGGGGGTCGGGCCGGCCGGTGACCCCGCGGTCGAGGGGCTGTCGGCAAAGCCAGGGTCCGCGTCCGTCGTACCAGGTCCGTCCCCGGCCACCGCGAACGCGGTGATCGTCGCTGCGGTAGCGACGACGGCCGCGGCCGCGCCGAGAAACCAGGGTCGAGCTGGCATGCTCCGCACCTTCGTTCGGGATCGGATCGCATCGAGGCCGGGGCGCGGTTCGACGTCGGAAACGGCATTGTCGAGCAGCTCGCGGAGCTGGTCGTCCTCGTGTGGGTTCATGGCAGGTCCTCCGACCGGGGGGCCAGTAGGGGGCGGAGTGCGGCGGCGCCGCGGAACGCGTGGCTCTTGACCGCACCGCGGCTGATCCCGAGGGTTTCGGCGATCTGCGCCTCGGACAGGTCGAGGTAGTAGCGCAGGGTGAGCACCTCGCGCTGCCGCTCGGGGAGGGCACGGAGGGCATCGAGCACTTGGGTACGACGCTCCGACTCGACCGCGTCGTGATCTGCGCCGCGCTGGTCCGGCGCCAGCTCGGGGACGTGTCGCGCCGCGACCGTGCGACGCCGCAGCACCGACCGGGACCGGTTCACCACGGTCTGCCGGAGGTAGGCGAGCCCCTTCTCCGGGTCCCGCAACGACCGCCAGCGACCGTGCATCGCCACGAACGAATCCTGGACGACCTCCTCGGCGGTCTCCCGGTCCCGGACGAGCAGCACCGAGAGCCGGACCAGCCGCCGGTAGTGGCTGGCGTAGAGCTCTTCGACGGCGGCGTCCGCGTCCCAGGTCGCTGTGGAGCGAGGTGATGCCGAGCCGGAACCGGCCTGCGGAGGTCGCGTCATCACACCCCCCAGCCGAGGTCGCGGCAACAGTTCGTTTCTCACGGTAGTTCCACGCCCAGGCCCTCCGGTCGGTTTACCGCGGGACGCGCCGGTGCAGTTGAGCCGGGCTACGCTGGCCGTATGCCGACCGACAGCCGCCGCGAGGCGGCCGACTGCCTGTTCTGCAGGATCGTCGCCGGTGAGATCCCGGCGGACGTCGTCCACCAGACCAGCACGACCCTCGCCTTCCGTGACGTCGAGCCGCAGGCACCCACCCACGTCCTGGTGGTTCCACGCGAGCACCGCCCGGATGCGGCGACCCTGGCGGAGGAGGACCCGGACGTCGCGGTGGACCTGATCCGTGCGGCTGCCGCTGTCGCGCAGCAGGAGGGCCTCGCCGCGGGCTACCGGCTGGTGTTCAACACCGGCGCCGCCACCCACCAGACGGTGTTCCATGCGCACCTGCACGTGCTCGGCGGACGCTCCATGACCTGGCCCCCGGGATGACCGCTCGGCTCCGGTTCGGCGCCCTGCTCGCGGCACTCGTGCTGGCCGCGGGCTGCAGCAGTACGACGACCGCGCCGGTCAGCGACGCCGCCGACCCTGCCGACAAGGCAGCCGGACACGGCGACCACTCCCGCGGCGACTCCGGCGGCGACTCCTGCGGCGACCACGGCGGCGGCCGCGGCATTCACGCGGACGCCGAGCCGGCCCGGTCGACCCCGCTCCGGGCCGGGGAGCGCTTCAGCCAGCTGGTGATGCCGGCGGCGTACACCCCCTCCGCCCCGCTCGGGACCGGCACCGACGACTACCGCTGCTTCCTGCTCGACCCGGAGCTGGCCGAGGACGCCTTCATCACGGGGATCGACGTGGTGCCTGGCACCGAGGATGTCGTGCACCACGTCATCTTGTTCCGGGTGCCGCCGAGCTCGTTGGCGAGCGTGCAGGCGAATGACGATGCCGAGGACGGGCAGGGCTGGACCTGTTTCGGTGGAAGCGGGGTCGACAACGGCGCCCAGCTCGACGACGCGCCCTGGCTCGGTGCCTGGGCGCCGGGGAGCGGCGAGAGCGTGATGGCCCCCGACGTCGGCGTGCCCGTCGAGGCCGGGTCCCAGGTCGTCATGCAGGTGCACTACAACCTGCTGGCCGATCCCGAACCCGACGTGACGACGACGAGGCTCCGGCTCGCCGCGGGCGCGAAGGACCTCGACGCACTCCAGACCATGCTGCTGCCCGCACCGGTCGAGCTGCCCTGTCGGCCGGGGCACGCCTCGGGTCGGCTCTGCGAGCGCACGAACGCCGTCGCCGACGTGGTGGAGCGGGTCGGCAGCTCGGGCAACACCGCGAACTTCCTGCATCTGCTCTGCGGTCGGCAGCCCCCGGGCAGGGTGCAGAGCTGTGACCGGACGGTCCAGGCGTCGGCCACGATCCGGGCTGCCGCCGGCCACATGCACCTGCTCGGCAGAAGCATCAGGGTCGAGGTCAACCCGGGCACCCCGCACGCCCGGACGGTGCTCGACATCCCGGTGTGGGACTTCGACGACCAGGGTGCCGATCCCGTCGAGCCGCTGCGGCTGAAGCCCGGGGACACGGTGCGCGTGACCTGTGAGCACGACCAGGGCCTGCGTGACCTGCTGCCGGCCTTCGAGGGACAGCAGGAGCGCTGGGTGGTGTGGGGCGAGGGCACCACCGACGAGATGTGTCTCGGCTTGCTGATGGTCACGCGCCCCTGACCGCGTAGCATGGGGCGTCCGAACGCTCCACGACAGGGAGGGCGGCCGCACCGGCCACCTATGACGCAGATCGACACCCCCCAGCACAGCATCACCGTGCCCGCAAGCGTGTCCATGGTGTCCCTGCTCGGACCCCAGGACGAGCACCTCGCCCTCATCGAGAAGGCCTTCACCGCTGACATCCATGTCCGCGGCAACCAGGTGACCCTGAGCGGCGAGCCCGCCGAGGTAGCCCTTGTCGAGCGGCTCCTCGAGGAGCTGGTCACGATCATCCGCACCGGCCAGGGCATCACGCCCGAGACCGTCGAGCGCGCCATCGGGATCCTCCGCACGGAGACGCACGAGCGACCGGCCGACGTGCTCAGCATGAACATCCTGTCCAACCGCGGGCGCACGATCCGGCCCAAGACGCTGAACCAGAAGCGGTACGTCGACGCGATCGACAAGCACACCATCGTCTTCGGGATCGGGCCGGCCGGCACGGGCAAGACCTACCTCGCGATGGCGAAGGCCGTCCAGGCGTTGCAGTCCAAGAGCGTGAACCGGATCATCTTGACTCGTCCCGCTGTCGAGGCGGGTGAGCGGCTCGGCTTCCTCCCCGGCACGCTCAGCGAGAAGATCGACCCCTATCTGCGACCGTTGTACGACGCCCTCCACGACATGCTTGACCCAGAGACGATCCCCAAGCTGCTCGCCGCGGGCACCATCGAGGTGGCGCCGCTGGCCTATATGCGAGGCCGGACCCTCAACGACGCGTTCATCATCCTCGACGAGGCCCAGAACACCTCGCCGGAACAGATGAAGATGTTCCTGACCCGGCTCGGCTTCGGGTCACAGATCGTGGTCACCGGCGACGTCACGCAGGTCGACCTGCCCGCAGGCACGAAGAGCGGCCTGCGCGTCGTCGAGGGGATCCTGGACGGCATCGAGGACGTCTCCTTCAACCGGCTCACCGCTCACGACGTCGTACGCCATCGTCTGGTGGGCCACATCGTGGAGGCTTACGGCGCCTTCGAGGGCCGGCGCGACGAGCCGGGTCCGGAGCCGGACCGACGCCCCAGGGCGCACCGTTGAGCATCGAGATCCTCAACGAGTCCGGCGCCGCGGTCGACGTCTCGGCACTGTCCCGGCTCGCCCGGTTCGTCCTGGACAGGATGCGCGTCCACCCGCAGGCCGAGCTGTGCATCAAGCTCGTCGACGAAGCCACCATCGCCGAGCTGAACGCCCGGTGGATGGGCCAGGACGGCCCCACCGATGTGCTCTCGTTCCCGATGGACGAGCTTCGTCCCGGCCTCGTGGCCGACGAGCCCGAGGAGGGGATCCTCGGTGACCTGGTGCTCTGCCACGCGGTGGCGGCTCGCCAGGCCGACGAGGCCCGCAGCAACGGACAACCCGGCTACGCCGTCGAGGACGAGATCGTCCTGCTCACTGTGCACGGCGTCCTTCACCTTCTCGGCTACGACCATGCCGACCCCGAGGAGCACCGGGAGATGTTCGGGCTGCAGGCGCGCCTGCTCACCGAGTGGCAAGGGTCCCGCGACGGCGAGGCCCTGCCGGGCGACGTCCTGACCGGGGGGCTGCCGTGAGCGTCGTCGACATCTGGCTTCTGGTCCTGGCCGGTGTCCTGGTCGTCGTGGCGGGGTTGTTCAGCAGCGCCGACGCCGCGTTGTCGTCGTTCTCCAAGGTGCGCGCCGAGCAGATCGCCCAACAGGGCAAGTCCGGTGCCGCGCGGCTGCTCGTCATCGTGGCGGACCCACCTCGTTATCTCAATACCTCGCTGCTGCTGCGGATGCTCTGCGAGATCGCTGCGATCGTCATGGTCACGGTCGTGATGCTGGACCTGATCGTGCGCCGCGGTGGCGCCGAGGCGGGACCCGAGGCGACGACTGGCCGCTGGCTGGCGATGCTCGCGGCGACCGGGATCTCGCTGGTCGTCTCCTTCGTGGTCATCGGTGTCGCTCCCCGCACCGTTGGCCGTCAGCACTCCGAACGGGTGGCCCTGCTCTCCAGCGGTCCGCTGATCGCCTTCGCGACGGTGCTCGGACCCCTTCCCCAGCTCCTGATCCTTGTCGGCAACGCGCTCACGCCGGGACGAGGGTTCAGCGAAGGGCCTTTCTCCTCCGAGGCCGAGCTGCGTGAGCTCGTCGACCTCGCCGAGGCGTCCAGCGTGATCGAGTCCGGTGAGCGGGCGATGATCCACTCGGTCTTCGAGCTCGGCGACACGATCGCCCGTGAGGTGATGGTTCCGCGCACCGACGTCGTCTTCATCGAGAGCACCAAGACGCTACGGCAGGCGATGTCGCTCGCACTGCGCAGTGGCTACTCCCGGATCCCCGTCATCGGGGAGAACCTCGACGACATCGTCGGGTTCGCCTACCTCAAGGACCTGACCCGGCGCGTCTTCGACCGCCATGACGCCGAGACGACCGAGCGGGTCGAGTCGGTGATGCGACCGGTGCTCTACGTCCCGGACTCCAAGCCCATCGACGGTCTGCTCCGGCAGATGCAGGCCGAACGCAAGCACGTGGCGGTCGTCGTCGACGAGTACGGCGGCACCGCCGGCCTGGTCACGATCGAGGACGTCCTGGAGGAGATCGTCGGGGAGATCACCGACGAGTACGACGTCGAGCACGTGGACATCGAGCACCTGTCCAACGGCAGCTCCCGGGTCAGCTCGCGCTATCCCGTCGACGACCTGGAGCAGGTCTGCGGGGTGGCCATCGATGACGATGACGTCGAAACCGTGGGCGGGCTGATGGCCAAGCATCTCGGCCGGGTCCCGATCGCCGGCTCGGTCGTCGAGGTGCACGGCCTCCGCCTGGAGGCCGAGGCCCCGTCGGGGCGACGGAACCGGATCGGCACGGTGCTGCTCACCAGGCTCGACGCGCCGTCGGTCACCGAGGATCCGGAGTCCTACGCTGACCCCCATGCCGACCATGCCGACCATGCCCACAGGGCTCACTGACTCCGAGGACGTCAAGCTGGTCACGCTGGCCCGGTCGGCCCGCGCGAGGACCGGTGCTGCCGAAGGGGCCTGCGTCCGCGACCTCGACGGGCGGACCTATGCGGGCGCCTCCGTCGACCTGCCGAGCCTGAAGCTGAGTGCCGTGCAGGTGGCGGTGGCCATGGCGGTCTCCTCGGGCGCCCGTGGCCTCGAGGCGGCCGTGGTGCTCGGCGACGCGGCCGTCCCGGCCGACGCGGACCTCGCGGTCATCCGGGACCTCGCTGGTCCCACCGGCGCCGCCGTACCCCTGCACCTCGTGGCGCCCGACGGGTCTGTCGTCGGCTCCGTCACCCCGTGACCGCGTCGCACCTGCGCCGCCGGCCGAGCCTGTGTAGGTTCAGGTGATGTGACACACCAGGTGGGACACGAACGGCACGCCGAAGCGGTGGGCCGGCTGCGGGCGTCGTACGACGCGATCCCCACCGGTGCGCCCGTGCGGCTGGCCAAACGCACCTCGAACCTGTTCCGCACCCGCTCCCACGTCGACGGGCCCGGGCTGGACGTCTCGGGTCTGCGCGGCGTCGTCGCCCTCGATGAGAGCGTCGGAACCGCCGACGTGCAAGGGATGTGCACCTACGAGGACCTCGTCGACGTCACCTTGGCACGCGGCTACATCCCGCTCGTCGTCCCGCAGCTCCGCACGATCACGCTCGGTGGTGCCGTCGCTGGTCTCGGTATCGAGTCGACCTCCTTCCGCAACGGCCTGCCGCACGAGTCCGTGCTGGAGATGGACGTCCTCACCGGCGACGGGAAGGTGCGGACGGTGCGTCCGGGCGACGACCTCTTCGACGCCTTCCCCAACTCCTACGGCTCGCTCGGCTACGCCACCCGACTGCGGATCCGGCTCGAGCGGGTGCCCGCGTTCGTCGCTCTGCGGCACGTCCGCTTCGACGACCTCGGCGTCCTGGCGGACACGATCGCACGGGTGGTCGAGGAGGCGTCGTACGACGGCCAGCGGGTCGACGCCGTGGACGGGGTCGTGTTCGAGCCCGGGGAGTCCTACCTGACGCTGGGTCGGTTCACCGACACAGGTCTCGACGAGCTCGACCACCGACAGCCGCTCAGGACGAGCGACTACACCGGGATGGAGCCGTACTTCTCCTCGGTCCGGCGACGACAGACCGACCTGCTGACGATGCACGACTACCTGTGGCGGTGGGACACCGACTGGTTCTGGTGCTCGGGTGCCTTCGGGCTGCACGACCGGAGGGTGCGCCGACTATGGCCGCGACGCTGGAGGCGCAGCGACGTCTACCACCGGCTCGTGGGGATCGAGACCCGCTTCGGGCTGAAGAGCAGGCTGGACCGTCGCCGCGGACTGCCGGAGCGGGAGCGGGTCATCCAGGATGTCGAGATCCCGGTGGAACGGCTGCCCGAGTTCTTGTCCTGGTTCGACGACGAGGTCGGGATGCGTCCGGTGTGGGTGTGCCCCCTGCGCAGCACGCGGGAGTGGCCGGCGTACCCGATGCGGCCGGGTGCGACGTACGTCAATGTCGGCTTCTGGGGCACCGTCGCGATCGAGCCCGGGAGCCACGACGGCGACAGGAACCGCGCCATCGAGCGACGCGTCACCGACCTCGGTGGCCACAAGTCGCTCTACTCCGACGCGTACTACGACGCCGAGGTGTTCGACCGGCTCTACGACCAGTCCTTCGCCCGCGCCGTCCGCAAGCAGACCGACCCGGACGGCCGCCTGACCGAGCTCTTCGAGAAAGCGGTGGGACGTCGATGACCAACGCCCTCGACCGACGCGACCCGCTTGCGCCCCGCGTCAGCATCGGCGACGCCCTGACGCGGCTGATGGCCGGTGGCGTGCCGTTCCGGTTCACGGCGTACGACGGCAGCACCGCCGGTCCGTCGGACTCGCCGATCCACCTGAGGCTTCTCACCGAGCGCGGACTGTCCTACCTGCTCTCGGCGCCCGGCGACCTCGGGATGGCCCGCGCCTACGTCTCCGGCGACATCGAGCTCGAGGGGGTCCATCCTGGCAACCCCTATGACGCCCTGACCCACCTGCAGAGCAACCTGCGGTTCCGGATGCCGTCGCCCACGGAGGCGTTCCAGCTCGCCCGCGACATCGGGCTCGGCAAGCTTCTGCCGCCCGAGCCGCCGCCGCAGGAGGCACTGCCACGCTGGCGTCGGCTGCTGGAGGGTTTCCGCCACTCGCGTGGAAGGGATGCGGGCGCGATCCACCACCACTACGACGTGTCCAACCGGTTCTACGAGATGGTCCTCGGTCCGTCCATGACCTACACCTGCGCGTGCTTCCCGACCGTGGACGCGTCGCTCGAACAGGCCCAGGCGTACAAGTACGACCTGGTCGCTCGCAAGCTCGGGCTGCGCCCTGGCATGCGCCTGCTCGACGTCGGCTGCGGATGGGGCGGGATGGTGCGCCATGCGGCGCGGGAGTACGGCGCGGAGGTGGTGGGCGTGACGCTGTCGCGCGAGCAGGCCGCCTGGGGCCGGCGGGCGATCGAGCGCGAAGGGCTGACCGGCCTCGCCGAAGTCCGGTTCGGCGACTACCGGGAGGTCGCGCAGACCGGCTTCGACGCGGTCAGCTCGATCGGCCTCACCGAGCACATCGGGGTGCGGAACTACCCGTCATACTTCACGTTCCTGCGCGACAAGCTCGTCCCCGGCGGCCGGATCCTCAACCACTGCATCACCCGGGCCGACAACCTGTCGCGATCGACGACCGGCGCGTTCATCGACCGCTACGTCTTCCCCGACGGGGAGCTCACCGGGTCCGGCCGGATCATCGCCACGATGCAGGACGTCGGTCTCGAGGTCCGCCACGAGGAGAACCTCCGAGAGCACTACGCCCTGACCCTCAAGGGGTGGTGCCAGAACCTGGTGGACAACTGGGACGAGTGCGTGAGCGAGGTCGGTGAGGGCACGGCCAAGGTGTGGGGGATCTACATGGCCGGGTCACGGCTGGCCTTCGACCGCAACGAGATCCAGCTGCACCAGGTGCTCGGCGTCCGTCCCGGCGACGACGGCCGGTCGGACTTCCCGCTGCGACCGACCTGGCTCTAGCGGCACGCCCCACCCCGCCGAGCCGGCGCGTCCGCACGCCCAGAACCCCCCGAGTCGGCGCGTCCGCACGTGCGCTGCAGGGGTGACACAATCGCACCGTGTCCGAGTCTCCCTCCTCCGGTTTCAAGAGCGGGTTCGCCTGCTTCGTCGGCCGGCCCAACGCAGGGAAGTCGACGTTGACCAACGCCCTGGTCGGCACCAAGGTGGTCATCACCTCCTCGAAGCCGCAGACCACGCGGACGGTCGTGCGGGGGATCGTGCACCGACCGGACGCGCAGCTGATCCTGGTGGACACTCCCGGGCTGCACCGGCCGAGGACGTTGCTCGGCGAGCGGCTCAACGACCTGGTCACGAACACCTGGGCCCAGGTCGATGTGGTCGCAGTGTGCTTCCCGGCCGACGAGAAGATCGGGCCCGGTGACCGGTTCATCGTCAACGAGCTGACCAAGGTACGCCGTACGACGAAGGTGGCTCTCGCCACGAAGACCGACCTGGCCGCACCCGCGCAGCTCGCCGAGCACCTGCTTGCCATCGATGGCCTCGGTCGCGACACCGGCACCGACTGGGCAGAGATCGTCCCGGTCTCGGCGAGGTCCGGCGACCAGATCGCCCTGTTGGCCGACCTGCTGGTCGCCAGACTTCCGGAGGGTCCGCCGCTCTACCCGGACGGCGATCTCTCGGACGCTCCTGAGGAGGCCATCGTCGCCGAGCTGATCCGGGAAGCGGCCCTCGAAGGCGTCCGTGACGAGCTGCCGCACTCCATCGCGGTCGTCGTCGAGGAGATGGGCCTGCGCGAGGGACGGTCCGAGGACAGGCCGCTGCTCGACATCCACGCCAACCTCTACGTCGAGCGGTCCTCGCAGAAGGGGATCGTGATCGGCCACCAGGGCAGCCGCCTGCGGGCAGTCGGCACGGATGCGCGCAAACAGATCGAGGCCTTGCTGGGCACGCCGGTCTATCTCGACCTGCACGTCAAGATCGCCAAGGACTGGCAGCGCGACCCCAAACAGCTGCGCCGCCTCGGCTTCTGAGGACGTGGTCTCCGCGCGCCTACACGAGGGCGGCGTGGAGAGCCAGGATCGCGTCGGCCACTCCGGCCGGGTCGTGCAGCATGTGCAGGTGCCGGCCCTCGAGGGAGCGCGTCGGCCACCCGCGCAGCCGCGCGGTCGCTTGCTCCTCGGCGTATCCCTCCCCGAAGCCGAGGTAGGCGCACGGCTGGTCGACCCAACCCTCCGGGACACCCACCGAGGCCCGGAAGTAGTCCAGCGGGAGCCGGCCCTGCTCCCGCTCGACCCGCTCCTGCGACGCCGACGTCGGGAACAGCGCTTTCGTGTCGTCCCACCACCTCGACCACGGGGGGAGCATCCCGTCCTCGTCGGCGAGTCCGGCGAGGAACGTGAGGAACTGCGGCGGTGCCAGCACCGTCGTACCGCTGGCCCCGGGGAGAGCGGCGTCGACGAAGACGGTCGCCCGTGCGCCGGAAGCTGCGGCGAGGGCCGGTGCAAGGTAGCCGGAGTTGCTGTGCGGGACGAGCACGACGCCGGCGGCAAGGACGGCCTGGAAGGCGGAGAGGACGTCCTGAGGACTGGCGATGCCGGCCGGGACGTCGAGCACGGTTGTTGGCACGCCCCGAGCGCGCAGCTCCTCGGCCACCGGCGTCCAGACCGCCGGCCCCAGCAAGGGGCTGGGCAGCAACATGAAGGTGGACACCACGTGTCTACGCTAGCGAAACCGGGAGTCGCCGAAGCCGCTGGTGCCCGGACCGTTCGACGAGGGAGCGACGTGACCACGACGTGGACGTTGACGTTCGACTGCGCGAGCCCCGCACTGCTGGCCGGCTTCTGGAAGCTGGCGCTGGGCTATGTCGACGCGGCGCCTCCCGTGGGCTTCGCCAGCTGGGAGGACTGGCTCACCCACTTCGACGTACCCGAGGACGAGTGGGACGACGGTGCCGCGCTCGAGGATCCCGACGGCGTCCGGCCCAAGTTGTCCTTTCTGAAGGTGCCGGAGGGCAAGGTCGCGAAGAACCGGCTGCACGTGGACCTACAGGTCAGCGGCGGCCGTCACCGTCCCCACGAGGAACGGCTGGTGCGGATCACCGAGACGGTCGAGCGGCTCGAGTCCGCCGGTGCGAGCGTCATCCGCGAGGACGCCTCCGAGGGCCAGCTCGACCATGTCGTGATGGCCGACCCGGAGGGCAACGAGTTCTGCGTGGTGTAGGAGTGCGCGGTCTTTGAACGGGGTATTCCTCAGGCGTGGCGTGGACCCGTGCTCTGAAGTCCCTACCTCTGGCTGCCCTGGCAGGCGCAGCGGGAGTGGCGGCCCACGACCTCGTTCAGAAGCAGCACGCCCTGCTGCGCAACTTCCCGTTGGTCGGGCACGGCCGCTACTGGCTGGAGGCGATCGGCCCGGAGCTGCGGCAGTACATCGTGGCGGCCAACGACGCCGAGCGGCCGTTCAGCCGCGACCAGCGCCGGTGGGTCTACGCCTCCTCGAAGCTGGAGAACAACTACTTCGGCTTCGGCACGGACAACGACCTCGAGCACACCGAGGGCCACACGATCATCAAGCACCGGACCTTCGCACCCGTCGTCCCGCCAAGCCACTCCCATGCCGGTGAGGAGGCGTTGATCCCTTCAGCAAAGGTGCTCGGTGGACCGCGAGAGAGGGCCAAGGCGTTTCGGCCGGGCTCGATCGTCAACATCTCCGCGATGAGCTTTGGCTCCCTGTCCGGCAACGCGATCAAAGCGCTCAACAAGGGTGCAGCGCTCGCCGGATGCATGCAGAACACGGGCGAGGGCGGTCTGTCACCTTCGCACCGGCATGGCGGCGAGCTCGTGTTCCAGATCGGCACCGCCTACTTCGGGTGCCGGGACGAGGAAGGTCGGTTCGACCTGCACCGGCTCAAGGACCTCGTCGACGGTGCCCCGGTTCGGGCCCTTGAGGTCAAGCTCAGCCAGGGGGCAAAGCCGGGAATGGGCGGCCTTCTCCCCGGCGCGAAGGTGACCCCTGAGATCGCCGAGATCCGCGGCATCCCCGCCGGCGTCGACTGTGTCAGTCCGTCCCGGCACGCGGAGTTCAGCGACGTGGACAGCATGCTCGACTGGGTGGAGATGCTCGCGGCGGAGACGGGCCTGCCCGTCGGGATCAAGTCCGCCGTCGGTGACCTCGGCTTCTGGGAACAGCTCGTGCAGCAGATGACAGACACCGGCAGGGGCGTCGACTTCATCACGATCGATGGCGGCGAAGGCGGCACCGGCGCTGCTCCGCTGATCTTCACCGATGCCGTCGCGCTGCCGTTCCGGCACGGGTTCAGCCGGGTCTACTCGTTGTTCGCCACGGCTGGACTCACCGACGACGTCACCTTCATCGGTGCAGGCAAGCTCGGGCTGCCGGAGAACGCCGTGGTCGCCCTAGCACTCGGTTGCGACATGGTCAACGTCGGCCGGGAAGCGATGCTGTCCATCGGCTGCATCCAGGCGCAGAAGTGCCACACCGACACGTGCCCGACGGGTGTCGCCACGCAGGACCCCTGGCTCGCGCACGGGCTGGATCCCGCCCTGAAGTCGGTGCGCGCCGCCAACTACATCAAGACCCTGCGTCGGGACCTGCTGAAGGTTGCGGGGGCGTGCGGTGCGGTCCACCCGGGGCTGATCGGCGTCGACGACATCGAGATCTTGTTCGGGCAGCACTCCTCCAAGTCGCTGGGAGAGGTCTTCGGCTACCAGCAGGGGTGGGGCGGTCTCTCCGAAGCACACGAGGCCGCAGTCACACGCCTGATGGTGGGCACGCCGCAGGGCGGATCCGCGCCGGCGTCGACGACCGCCCAGGGCTGACGCCGGCCGGCCCGGCGCCAAGGGCGGCCACTCGAACGGGCAAACCGGCCCGACACGCCGCGCGGTGGGTCGATTCGCCGCGGTTTGCATGTCCGACGGGCCTGGGTCCGGCTGGGCTACCGGGCGCGGATGCCTCGGGATGCCTGCGCCGCGGCCTCCGCGACCCGGCGGGCTCGTGTCTCGGGACGCTTGGCCTGCACGATCCACGCCAGGATCGCCTTGCGGGCCGAAGGTGGGAAGCCGTCCCAGTGCGCCTGTGCTCCCGGCAGCGCCGCCATTGCCCCGGCGAGGTCGTCGGGCACCACGAGGTCCTCCACGTCGTCGAACAATGTCCACGAGCCGTTCGCCTTCGCGATGTCGACGGCAGTACGCCCGGCGGGCTCGAGCCGGCCCTCGCGCTCGAGCCGCTCTACCCGGACCTTGTTCGGGCGGGCCCATCCGCTTCGGGGTCGTCGGGGGGCGAACCACATCATCGACCGATCGGGGTCGACGGTGCGTTGCGTCGAGTCGACCCACCCGAACCGCAGCGCCTCGACCACGGAAGCTTCGTAGTCGAACACCTGACGGCCAGTCGACCTCTTCGCGGTCACCAGCCAGACGCCTGGTGTGTCGGCATGGTGGTGCGACAGCCAGGCCATCCACTCCTCCAGCGTCGTCGGCTCGAACCGCTCGGCGTCCTCCCTTGCACCCATGAGGCCGATCCTGCCGCACCCGGGCGAGTCCTCGCTCAGTCGGGGACCCAGCAGTAGCCGAAGCGCTGACCGACCCGCCACTGCTCCCGGGTCGGCCATTCCCAGCCGTCAGCACGGGCCGTCACTGGGTCGTCCGGGCCCAGCAGACGGAGCGGCGGTTGCCCGCCCTCCATTCGGCCTCACGGAAGACGGTGTAGCCGTAGTCGAAGTCCACCGGGTAGTTCAACCAGGCACCGACCGACTTCGAGCAGAAGTCACGGGTCCGCACCGCGACGAGATCGTCGCCGGGATACTTGTCGTCGTTCTCGCCGAGGACGATCGTCGTCACGGCTCGCCAGGTGTGCTCCCTGTCGCACGAGATCTTCACCGAGTCGACAACGGACGGGCCGTCGACGCAGGCCATCCATCGGTCCTCCGGCCGGCCGAGCAGGATGCCCTTCGTCGTCCTGGGCAGGTCGACGAGGTCCGTGGACTCTTCTCCGCCACCGACGACATCGCATCGCCACCACCGGGCGCCCGCATCCCAGGCGTCCTCGGAGGGTCGGAACCAGGCCCACGTCACGGTTGCTCGCATCACGAGGCTCTCGTTGCCGCCGAGAAACCTGCGGAACTTTCTCTCACACGAGTCGAAGACGTGCGCACCGAGCGCCGGGTCGCCGACGCCCTTACCGGCGACCTTCGCGGGGAAGGTGCCGACAGCAAAAGTCTCAGCCGTGTGTTTCTGCCTGCAGTCCACCGGCATGGTGTCATCGCTCGCCTGCGCGAGGTCCTCCGAGGTCAACAACCGGCAGGCGCCCTTGTCCGGCGGTTCGACCGACACCTGCTCGACCTCGTCGGGCTCACCACCGACAGAGGTGCACGCACCCAGCACGAACACCAACGGCAGGAGCAGTCGAGCAGGCATGCTGGAAAGAGTCCTCGGGTGTCGGAACAGCTGAGGGTGGTCAGCGTACCCGGGCGAGATCGGGGGGTTGTGGTCGACGGGGATCAGGAGTCAAATGAGCACAAGCTGGCACTTCGGCTCGGGTTGCGGTGCCGCATCAGCGAGGGAGGACCCCCCATGCGGTTTGTTCGAGAAGCAAGTCTGGTAGCTGTCACTGTGTTGACTGCGGCCTCACTGACTCACGTCGCTGCCGAGGCGGTGCCGACCTCCGACTACGCCGTCACCGACGACGGCGCCTACACCCGACACGACGGCGGCACCGATCAGGCCATCGCCCACTGCGGCGACCCTCGCAGCGACCCGGCCGCCGACGACGTCCCAAACGACGGCGACACGGACTCCAACGACGGCGGCAACCGCTGACAGGGCAACGAGCCGACGGTGGCCATCGACCCCACCAACCCGAACGTCATCGTGTCTGGTTGGAACGACTACTGCCAGACGGACCTCGCGGCGGGCTGGATGGGCCTGGGGTTCT
>JBPCND010000203.1:0-3074 GCA_051001655.1 Nocardioides sp.
AGGTCAGAGAGGCGAGAGTGAACCGGGACAAGGACTATTCGGCGTATGTCGGCGCTCGATGGAGTGCACTCGTGCGTTCAGCGGTCCTGCTCGGCTGCTCGCCCCAGGAGGCAGAGGATCTGGTGCAAACGACACTCACCCGGTGCTACACGAGTTGGGACAGGGTGGCGCGGGCATCCAACCGCGAGGCGGACGTCTATCGCGTCCTCGTCAACGGCATGCACAAGAGCCGCCGCCGACGCTGGTGGCGCGAGCAGCCGACGACGGCGCTGCCGGACTCAGCCAGCACCGACCACGCCGACGGGGTCGTCCTGCGGCAGTCCCTACGGGCGGCCCTGGGCGGACTGAGCGAGGACCACCGCAAGGTCCTGGTGCTGCGCTTCTTCGCCGACCTGACCGAGCGTGAGGTCGCCGAAGTGCTCGGTGTGCCTGCGGGGACCGTGAAGAGCCGCGTCTCCAGAGCGCTGGCGTTGCTGTCCACCGACGTCCGCCTCACCGACCACCCTGACGCCAGGAGCAGCTGATGATGAGCGAGTCAGAAGTCCGGGATCTCTTTGCCGAGGCCGGTGAAGAGATCACCACCCGGCCGGCGCCGGTCGACGAGCTGGTACGTGGTGGCCGCCGCACGGCTCGGGTACGACGCGGGCTGCAGGTAGGAGGCGTCGTCGCGGTGGTCGGGCTCGTGATCGCGGCCGGGTTGGTGTGGCGCCCGGCAACCGAGCCGGCGGGCGAGGTAGCGACCCCACCGCAGGCTCCGGCTGGCATGCGGCTGGTCGGCATGGGTCGCGTCGCCGTCGCGGTGCCAGAGGACTGGGGTACGAACGACGTCGGCTGCGACGGGCACAGCACGAAGCATGAAAGCGTTGTCTTCGACAGCGAGGGCAGCCGGTCGTGCCGTGTGGCGACCGTTTATGCGGACGTGTCATCACTGCACATCGTTGGGACCGGCTCGCACTGGGCTCGGCGGTTCATCGAGCGCGCTGAGCCGGCTCGAGAGGTGGATGGAGTGCCGATCGCGCAAGCGCGGACTCGCGAGGACGGTGCCCAGCTCACCGGTGCACTCATCGCGGAAACCGAGGATGTCGTGATGTGGGTGGCGTCACCGGACCCCGAGGTTGTCGACGACATTCTGAACTCCGTCATCGTGCTGCCGGAGGGCTTTGTGACGGTGCCGACCGACCCGAACATGCCGCTTGCCACGACGCTGGCGGCGATGGAGTCGGTCGGGCTGGAAGTGAATCAGGTCGAGCAGCCCAAGCCGGGGTGGAGCGCGGGAGCCCTGATCAGCTCTGACCCGCCTCTGGGCAGCGTCGTCCCGGTGGGCTCGACCGTGACGTTGGTCGTGACCGGGGAGCCGACCGGGGAGCCGACCGGGGAGATCCCCATCGCGACCAGCGACTGGAAGCCAGGTGACGTGGGCATGAGGTCGCTGATCGCGGGCGTCCTTCACGCCCGGGAGGACGGGTGTCTTTCCGTCGGCAACACCGACCTCGTGTGGCCGGCGCACTACTCGGCCGCGCGAAAACCGGATGGATCGGTCGTTGTGATGCGCCCCGACGGTCAGGTGGTCGCGCAGACCGGCCGGCCCTTCGAGGCCGGAGGAGGCTCCTCCCCAACTCCGAGCGGCATGCCCTGTCGCGTCGGCGACACCGGCGAGGCCTTTCTCATCCAAGACGCGTTGGCACCCCTGCCAGCGCAGGTCCAGGTTCCCGGTGTGGTGGGACTCCGGGAGCACGAGGCCGTAGCGTTGTTGGAGGATCTGCAGCTCCATCCGACGCTGGCCTACCGTCCGCCCGACGCTGGTGAGATTGGCACTGTGGTGGACCAGTCCGCGAAACCCGGGGTTTACGTCGAGCCCGGCACCGAGGTTCAGGTCGTCGTCATCGCACCCATGAGTGTCCCCGCGGCAGACACCAATGCCGACCGCCAGCTGGCAGATGCCCTCTACGAACTGGCCGCGAGCTCATCCGCGACCACTCTGTCGAACGTGCCGTTTGCGCGGCAAGTGCAGCTCGGTCTCGCCGATCAGTACCTCGAGACGGTCGATAGCGCGGCGCTCTCCGAGCCGGACACCTGGCGTTTGCAGGTGGACTTCTTCCGGGCTTACGTCGGTCCGTTCTCGGTGCTCGACCTATTGCGAGACAGCGGCGGTTCGTACGACGTCTCGGTGGGGCCCCATTCGACGTGCGCCGTCGAAAACCTCGTGCTCCCGCCTGCGTCCCTGTCCGGGCTCCGGCAGATCAGCATCCAGGCGGAGCCTGCTGACTACACCAGCTGCATCGACTGGTGGAGCGTGGATGTGTTCGTCGATGACCAGGGCGAGGTGACTGGTGTGACGCTCGACCTCTACGAGCCGTAAGTCGGTGGCGTGTGTGCGAACGGAGGCGGCCCGAGCAGCTCAATCCCGCCGTTGCGTTGCGCTGAGGCGCGAACCATGTCGAAGTCGACCGGCCGGGGCGCCGTGTCGTCGTCAGACATGGGCTCACTGGCATCCCAATAGAACGCCTGGCAGCAGCCGGGGGTGTGTGCAGGCAGAGCAGCCGCGCAATGTCGGAGACCACCATGAAGGCGTTGCTGGAGGGCGGAATCCTCATGCGTATGGACGGTCAGGAGCACCGGATCGAAGCGGGTTGGTGTGGCTGTAGCCCCTGCCGGTGTGCCACATGATGCATGCGGGCGCGTGGCACAGAAGCGTCGCACCCGCGACGCCCTGATACACGCGGCACGGGAACTGATGGCTCGCGGCGTGACCCCGGGTGTCGAGGACGCGGCTGCTGCGGCGTCGGTCTCACGGACGACGGCCTACAGGTACTTCCCGAGCCAACGAGCCCTGCTGGTGGCAGCTCATCCGGAGACAGGTGCGCGTTCTCTGCTTCCCGCAGATCCCCCCGAGGAGGTCGAGGCACGCTTGGCCGCGGTGGTGAAGCAGTTCGCCCGTCTCATCCTGAACACCGAATCTCAGCAACGAACGATGTTGCGCCTCTCCCTCGAGAGCAGTGACGCGGCCTCGCGCACTGCGCTTCCGCTGCGTCAGGGCCGAGCGATCGCATGGATCAGCGAAGCCCTCGCACCGC
>JBPCND010000204.1:0-7534 GCA_051001655.1 Nocardioides sp.
GCACGTCCACCGGGAGGTGAGCCAGGTCAGGTCGCAGCGGAACACCTGCGCCGGGTCCGTTGGGTCCGCCGGGTCCGTGAACTCCACCCACGCACGCGGGAACACGAGGTCGACTTCTGGCACGCGGCCAAGGGTACGTCGTGTCACGCGAACCTCGGGCGGAGTGCGTCCGTGGAGATCACGCCCTTCGTGGGTGGCGGGTGCCTGGGTCGCCGTAGTTGGAGCCGTTCTCCGGCGTGTGGTGCCGGCGAACTACACCCTGCGACGCCCCGCGGCTGAGGTGTGGCGGGATGGTCGCGTGCGGACGCGCCGACTCGACCCGATCCGGGCGTGCGGACGCGCCGACTCGCCCCGATCCGGGGTGCGGACGCGCCGACTCGGCGGCTCGACGGGAGTGTGGGGGCCGGTAGCCTGAAGTCCATGAGACTCGGCGTCCTGGACATCGGTTCCAACACCGGGCACCTGCTCGTGGTCGATGCGCACCGTGGCGCCGCTCCGTTGCCCGCCTACTCCTACAAGGAGCCGCTGCGGCTCGCCGAGAACCTCGACGCCGAGGGGGCGGTCAGTCCGGAGGGGATCGAGGCCCTGACCCGGTTCGTCGGGGATGCCCTGCTGGTCGCCGGTGACAAGGGATGCGAGGAGATGCTCGGCTTCGCGACGTCGGCCGTCCGCGACGCCATCAACTCCGAGGAGGTTCTGCAGCACGTGCACGACGAGACCGGTGCCACCATCGACGTGCTGCCGGGGGAGGACGAGGCCCGGCTGACCTTCCTCGCCGTACGCCGCTGGTTCGGCTGGTCGCTGGGCCGGCTCGCGGTCTTCGACATCGGCGGTGGCTCCCTGGAGATCGCGGTCGGCTCGGACGAGTCGCCGTCGGTCGCGCAGTCCCTTCCACTCGGGGCCGGCCGGCTGAGCCGTGAGCTGCAGCAGTCCGGGTCAGACGAGGAAGCGGTCCGCGCGTTGCGTTTAAGGATCCGCGCCGACATCGCCCGCGACGCCGGGTCGGTGCTGCGTTCGGGTGCTCCTGACCATGCGGTCGCCACCTCCAAGACGTTCCGGTCCCTGGCGCGGATCTGTGGGGCACCCTCGTCGGACGAGGGGTCGCTCGTCCGACGGGTGCTTCCGGCGCGCGACCTCGCCGGAAGGATTCCGACTCTGACGAAGATGTCGGCCGACGAGCTCGGCTCGCTGCCCGGCGTCTCGCAGAGTCGCGCCCACCAGGTCGTCGCCGGCGCTCTCGTGGCCGACGCCGTGATGGACATCTTCGGCCTCACCGATCTCGAGATCTGCCCGTGGGCCCTGCGTGAAGGGATCATCCTGGAGCGGATCGACCAGATCGGAATCGTCCGGGGACGGCCGTCCACGGCTCGGTAGTCTCAGGCATGTGATCGCGCTGTCCACCGCCTCGGTGTATCCCGAGACCACGGCACAGGGGTTCGAGCTGGCAGCCCGGTTGGGCTACGACGCCGTCGAGGTCATGGTGGGCATCGACCCGATCAGCCAGGAGATCGACGCCGTCCGGAACCTCTCGGACCACCACCGGGTCCCGGTGTGTGCGGTGCATGCGCCCTGCCTGCTCATCACCCAGCGGGTCTGGGGTGTCGAGCCCTGGGGAAAGCTCGAGCAGAGTGCCGAGATGGCCCTCGAGGTCGGAGCCGACGTCGTGGTGGTGCACCCGCCGTTCCGGTGGCAGCGTGACTATGCCCGCGAGTTCGTCGACGGCATCACCGAGCTGGAGCAGCGCACCGGGGTCGCGTTCGCCGTGGAGAACATGTATCCCTGGCGTGCGTCCACACGGCAGATGGAGGTCTACCTGCCCGGCTGGGACCCTTCCCTCGAGGACTACGCCAACGCAACCATCGACCTGTCGCACACGTCGACGTCCCGGTCGGACCCGGTGGAGATGGCCCGACGGCTCGGGGACCGCCTCCGGCACCTGCACCTCACCGACGGCACGGGCTCGGCCCGGGACGAGCACCTGGTCCCTGGTCGGGGCACGCAGCCGGCGGCAGAGCTGCTCGAGCACCTGGCCGGGGCAGGTTTCGCGGGCCACATCGTCGTCGAGATCAACACCCGCAAGGCGACCAACCATGAGGCGCGGGAGCTCGATCTGCTCGAGTCGCTGGCTTTTGCCCGGCTGAACTTCGCCGCCACTCCCGATGGCGACGAGGCACCGGGGGAGAATGGTGCTTGGCAGAGGTAGACGGGCGGAGAAGTTGAGTCTCAACATCAAGAACGAGCGGGTTCCCCCGCTGGCCCGAGAGGTCGCGCGACGGACGGGGACGGCACAGACCCTCATCGCCGGTGAGCCGGAGGTCGAACGCTTCGTCACGGCTCGTGTCACGGCCAGCGACCAGCTGCTCCTCGGCGGCGACTTCGGCCACACAGACGCCGCAGTGGCTGCGTGGTGAGCACGCCGCGCGGGCGTCGCCCGGGAGGGCCCGACACCCGGGGGCAGATCCTCGAGGCGGCTCGGGAGTCCTTTGCGCAGAGGGGATTCGGCAGCACGACGATCCGTGCGGTCGCCTCCGCTGCCGGCGTGGACCCGGCACTGGTGCACCACTACTTCGGCAGCAAGGACGACCTGTTCATCGCGGCGCTGAAGATCCCGGCCGACCCGAGGAGCATCGTCCCCACAGTGTTCTCCGAGGGTGTCGGCGGCGCCGGCGAACGACTCCTCAGGGTGTTCCTCGGTGTCTGGGAGGACCCTGCCGCGCGGCTACCGCTCATCGCGCTCGTGCGCACCTCCCTGGGGGAGGGCGGGCCGGTCAACCTGCTGCGGGAAGGGATGCTGCGGATGGTGTTCGGGCCGCTGACCTCCGTGCTGCCGCCCGGCGAAGCGGAGCCGCGTGCGCAGCTGGTCGCCTCCCAGCTGATCGGCCTCGTGGTCGGGAGGTACCTCTTGCGGCTGGAGCCGCTGGCCTCGATGACTCCGGAGGAGCTCGTGGCCTGGGTGGCGCCCACCCTGCAGCGCTACCTCGACGGCCCGCTGCCGCTCCCTGAGGCTTGACCCGTAGACGTCCGAAGCGCACAATTCAACGCATGATGAAAAAATCGGTGGTGGTACGCAACCTCCGGGTTGTGCGGGGAGGAATGGCTGCGGTCGACGGGATCAGCTTCACCACCGAGCCGGGCCAGGTGACCGGACTGCTCGGACCGTCCGGCTGCGGCAAAAGCACCCTGATGCGTGCGCTGGTCGGCGTACAGATCGTCGAGAGCGGCGAGGTGACCGTGCTCGACGTCCCCGCTGGGCACCCGGCACTGCGTCGTCGGATCGGCTATGTCACCCAGGCACCGAGCGTGTACGACGACCTCACCGTCGCCGAGAACCTCCGATTCTTCGCCCGGGTGCTGGGCGTGCCGGCCACCGAGGTCGACCGGTGCGTCGAGGTGGTCGACATGGTCACCCAACGTGACGTCGTGGTAGGTCGACTCTCCGGGGGTCAGCGGTCCAGGGCGTCGCTAGCTGTTGCTCTGCTCGGCACTCCCGAGCTTCTGGTCCTCGACGAGCCCACGGTCGGACTCGACCCGGTGCTCCGGCGCGACCTGTGGCAGACGTTCCACGACCTCGCAGACTCCGGCGCCGCCGTACTCGTCTCCAGTCACGTCATGGACGAGGCCGAACGCTGCGACCGTCTGCTGCTGATGCGTGACGGGGCACTCCTCGCGGACGACACCCCGGCGGCCCTGCTCGAGCGGACCGGGGCACGCGACATCGAGGCCGCCTTCCTCGCCCTGGTTGAGGGAGCAGCATGAGCTCCCGGATCACGTTCGCTGTGGCCGCCCGGGTGCTCACCCAGCTCCGCCGCGACCACCGCACGCTGGCGATGCTGCTCGTGCTGCCCTGCCTGATCCTGTCGTTGCTGTGGTGGATGTTCGACGACCTACCGGCCGGACGCATCGGCTTCTCGGCGCTAGGTCCCTCGCTGCTGGCCCTGATCCCGTTCATCGTGATGTTCCTGGTCACCTCGGTCACGACGCTCCGCGAACGGTCCTCGGGGACGCTGGAGCGGCTCTTGACGATGCCGACCGGCAGGGCCGACCTGCTGGGTGGCTACGCGATCGCCTTCGGGCTGGTGGCCGCCGTCCAGTCGTCGCTCGCCGTCCTCCTGTCGGTGACGCTGCTCGACCTCGAGGTCGCCGCCGACGTGTGGATCCTGGTGGTCGTCGCGGTCGCCGATGCGGTCCTCGGGACTGCACTGGGGCTGTTCGTCTCGGCCTTCGCCCGGACCGAGTTCCAGGCGGTCCAGTTCATGCCGGCGGTCGTGATCCCGCAGATCCTGCTGTGCGGGCTCTTCGTCCCGCGGGACGCCATGCCGCGGGCGCTCGAGCTCGTCTCGGCCGTGCTGCCGCTGTCCTATGCGGTCGATGCGATGAGCAGCGTCACGAGCATGTCGGGTTCCGCGCTCGGCCACGTGGAGCCAGCCGTGTGGGGCGACATCGGCGTCGTGGTCGGCTTCGCCGTGGCCGGCCTCGTGCTCGGTGCGGCCACCCTGCGCCGCCGTACCCCCTGACGACGCCGAGATCGCCGACCGGGGAGGTTTTCGAGCACGGGGTGGCGGAGAACCTCCCCGGTCCTGCGCACCCGGCATGGGGCCAGCCGGCATGGGGCAGCCGGCATGGGCCGCGCCGGGATGCGTAGGCCGCCCCGGCGTAACCTGTCCTCGTCCGCTTCGCACCCCTGCAGAGCGGTCGAGGACCACTGGAGGAGTCAGGTGCTACGTCAGCCGCTGCTGATGCTGTCGCGCAGCGACGGCGTGAAGAACCTTGTCACGTCGATGCCGTTGTCGAGCGCGGTCGTGTCGCGCTACGTGCCCGGTGAGTCCACCGAGGCCGCCGTCAACGCGACCCGCGACCTGATCGCAGCGGGCCTGCACGTCAGCCTCGACTTCCTGGGCGAGGACACCCTCGACCGGGAGCAGGCCGACGCCACGGTCACGGCCTACACCGACCTGCTCAGGTCCCTGGCCCAGCACGGCCTCTCGCGCAACGCCGAGGTGTCGGTCAAGCTGTCGGCCGTGGGGCAGGCGCTGCCCGACGCCGGCGAGAAGGTCGCCCTCGACAACGCCCGGATCATCGCCCAGACGGCTCGCAACGCCGGCACCACCATGACCCTCGACATGGAGGACCACACCACCACGGACTCCACCCTCGGCATCCTCCGCGAGCTGCGCAAGGACTTCCCCGAGACGGGCGCCGTCCTGCAGTCCTACCTGCACCGCACCGAGGCCGACTGTCGAGACCTGGCCTATGAGGGCTCGCGGGTCCGACTGTGCAAGGGCGCCTACCACGAGCCCGAGTCGGTCGCCTTCGGTGACAAGCACGACGTCGACAAGGCCTACGTCCGTTGCCTCAAGGTGCTGATGGCCGGCCAGGGCTACCCGATGGTGGCCTCGCACGACCCACGCATGGTCGACATCACCGGTGCCCTCGCGACCAGGCACGGCCGACCACAGGGCAGCTACGAGTACCAGATGCTCTTCGGCATCCGGCCCGACGAGCAGCGCCGGCTGGCCGGGGCGGGCGAGCAGGTGCGCGTCTACCTGCCCTACGGCCAGGAGTGGTACGGCTACCTGATGAGACGTCTCGCGGAACGCCCGAGCAACCTGACATTCTTCCTGAGGTCGCTGGTCTCGAAGAAATAGCGCGAGGAGGGTGGAACCGCCGTGACCGTTGCCATCCTGGGCGCCGGAGTGATGGGCGAGACCCTGCTCTCCGGCCTGCTACGCGCCGGCCGCCGGGCCGAGGACCTGATGGTCGGCGAGAAGCGCCGGGACCGGGCCGACGAGCTCGAGCAGCGGTACGGCGTCGCCGTGGTCGGCAACGTCGAGGCCGCCCAGAAGGCGGACACCCTCGCTCTGGTGGTCAAGCCCCAGGACATGGGCGACCTGCTGGCCCAGATCGCTCCGACCGTCCGAGCCGGCCAGCTCGTGGTGTCTCTCGCGGCGGGCATCACCACCTCGTTCATCGAGTCCCGGCTGGCCGAGGGCGTCGCCGTCGTCCGGGTCATGCCGAACACCGCTGCCCTTGTCGATGAGGGCATGGCCGCGATGTCCCCCGGCTCGCACTGCGACGAGTCCCACCTCGCCGAGGCGGAGGCTCTGATGGCATCGACCGGCCGGGTGATCCGGGTTCCCGAGAAGCAGCAGGACGCCGTCACGGCGGTCAGCGGCTCGGGGCCCGCCTACCTCTTCTTCGTGGTCGAGTCCATGATCGAGGCCGGGGTGCACCTCGGGCTGCCCCGCTCCACAGCCACGGAGCTCGTCGTGCAGACCGTCGTCGGCTCGGCGAAGCTGCTGCGCGAGACCGGCGAGCACCCGACCGTGCTGCGTGAGCGGGTCACCTCGCCGGGGGGCACCACGGCGGCGGCCGTCCGCCAGCTCGAGGACCACAAGGTGCGGGCCGCCTTCCTCAGTGCCCTCGAGGCTGCCCGGGACCGCTCCCGGGACCTCGCGGAAGGCAGCCCCTGACTCACGTCAGGCCGATCGCGGCTCGTGCGGCGTCCAGCACGGGCGTCGTCTCCTCGATGCACCGGACCCCCGGCGGCGTACACCCGGTCGACGTACCCAGGGTCCTCGATGAGTCCCACGTAGAGCGCCTTCAGTGGCTCGAGCACGGACACGCCGGCCGCTCGGGTGAGCAGGCTGACGGCGGCCGGTCGTGCTGGGGCGGTCATGGTTTCCTCCGGATGTCCGGCCACCCACGGGCTCGACCCCTGCACACAGCGGCTCGACCACCCGAGGGCGGCCGTGGCCAGTGTGCTTGGCTACGCCCGGCCGGTAGGGTCCGGTCCATGTCCGGCCCCGCGTGCGTCGTCTTCGACCCGTCGCTGACCGACTACGACTTCGGCCCCACGCATCCCCTGTCGCCGCTGCGGGTCGACCTGACCATGCGGCTCGCCACGGAGCTCGGACTGATCGGCGAGCGATTCCCTGCGGTGTCCGCGCCGATGGCGCCCGATGAGCTCGTCGCGACGGTGCACGGTGCGGGCTACCTGGAGGCCGTCGCCGACGCGGGCGAGGATCCCTACCGGGTCGACGAGAAGCACGGTCTCGGTACGCCGGACAACCCGGTCTTCGAGGGCATGCACGAGGCATCCGCCCACGTCGTCGGGGCCACCGTCGAGGCGGCCCGCCAGGTGTGGTCGGGCGAGCGGCTCCACGCGGCGAACGTGTCCGGCGGCCTGCACCACGCCATGCCCGACAAGGCCAGCGGGTTCTGCGTCTACAACGACGTCGCCGTGGCGATCAAGTGGCTGCTCGCCCACGGCGCGAAGCGGGTCGCCTACGTCGACGTCGACGTGCACCACGGCGACGGCGTCGAGCAGATCTTCTGGGACGACCCGAGGGTGCTCCCCATCTCGGTGCACGAGACCGGCCAGATGCTCTTCCCCGGCACCGGGTTCGCCCACGACCTCGTTGGCTCCGAGGCGCAGGGGAGTGCGGTCAACGTGGCGCTGCCGCCCGGCACCGCCGACGCCGGCTGGCTGCGCGCGTTCCACGCCGTCGTCCCACCGCTGCTCCGGGAGTTCGCC
>JBPCND010000205.1:0-3201 GCA_051001655.1 Nocardioides sp.
GCGGATCCCGCGCCTGAGTGCCGCTCAGTGACGGCCAGGCGCCTCTCTCGAGACCGATCGGTAATGCCAGCTCAGCGATGACAACTGTGCGGCAGGTGCCGCCATTTTTGGATCAGCGAGGAGTACGCTACTGGCAATCGAGCCTTCAGGCTCGTCGCGGGCAGGGGCGCGTTTACGTGCACACCCTCGTGCGGGGCGGGATATGAGCCAGCCGAGCACGGCAAGGCCAGGATGCGCCCGCGTCATGCCGAACTGTATGAAGATCCGCTATTCGAATTTGGTGACAGCCCAACTTGCTTTGCGTGCGATTCAGCGACGTGAATCGGTTGGCCGGCGGAAGGCGCCCACGGGCGCCTATCTCTGTGCCCCATGTAGGTGCTGGCATCTGACGTCGAAGTCGCCCACACAGACACCGCCCTGGGCGAAGCCGGAACGTCTGACGTAAGACCGGCACGATCCCCAGATTGTCGCGCAACTGCAGAAAATCGGGCGATGGCGGGCCCCACGGGGAAGCGCGAGACTCGCGCTCGCTTGCCGGCCTTGGTGAGCGTCTGTCCTCGGAGGAGCCGTCGAGGAGTGCAGCTCGGCTCCTGCGGCGGGAGCGCGGCATGCGGCCCGTCATCGACGACGTGGGCGCCGGGTTCTCCTCGTTACGGCACATCGTGGTCACCGCACCGGACATCATCAAGCTCGACCGCACCCTGATCGACGGCATCAGCACCGACCCGGTTCTGCGCACCCTCGCCCGGTCACTGGTGGACTTCGCCCACGGCTTCGACGTGGCAGTCGTGGCGGAGGGCGTCGAGACTCCCGAGGACGCGGCCACCCTGCTGGCGCTCGACGTCGACCACGGGCAGGGCTGGCACTTCGGCCGGCCCGGTCCGGCCGAGGACCTGGTGCCCTGCCCGCCGCGCGAGGTGCTGCGCACGCAGTGGCCGGTCACGTCACCCCGAGCAGCTGCTCCAGCGGGTTGATCGCGAAGTAGAGGACGAAGAGCCCCGCGACCACCCAGAGCAACGGATGCACCTGGGCGGCCTTGCCCCGGACGGCCTTCACCAGGACGTAGGTCACGAAGCCCGCCCCGATCCCCACCGAGATCGAGTAGGTGAACGGCATCAGCATGATGGTGAGGAACGCCGGGATCGCCACCTCGACGTCGTCCCAGTCGATCCCGCGCACCTGGATCATCATCAGGAACCCGACGACGACGAGGGCGGGGGTAGCCGCCTCGTAGGGGATGATCGCGACGACCGGCGCGAGGAACGTGGCGAGCAGGAACAGGGCGCCGGTCACGACGCTGGCAAGCCCGGTGCGGGCACCCTCGCCGACCCCGGAGGCGGACTCGATGTAGGACGTGTTGCTCGACACCGCCGCCGCGCCGCCGGCGGCCGCGGCGATCGAGTCGACGACCAGGATCCGCTGGGCCCCGACCGGGGAGCCGTCCTGGTCGAGCAGGCCCGCCTCCGCGCCGATCGCGGTCATCGTCCCCATCGTGTCGAAGAAGTCGGCCAGCAGCAGGGTGAAGATGAACAGCAGGGCGGCGATCACCCCGACCCGGTCCCAGGAGCCGAGCAGGCTGAACTTCCCGACGAGCCCGAAGTCCGGGGTGTCGGCCCAGGTGTCGGGCAGCGCCGGGACGTTGAGGCCCCACCCGTGCGGGTTGGTCTTGCCGGGCGCGATGAAGCTCGGGCCGATGTCGGCGATCGCCTCGATCACGATGGCCAGCACGGTCGCGCCGACGATGCCGATCAGGATCGCGCCGCGGACCTTGCGCACCATCAGCACGATCGTCACGAGGAGGCCGATCACGAACACCAGGGTCGGCCATCCGGCCAGCTCGCCACCGGCGCCGAAGCCCACCGGGACAGGGGTGCCGAAGGCGTCGGGGTTGCGGCGGACCACGCCGGCGTCGACCAGCCCGATGAAAGCGATGAACAGCCCGATGCCCACGCTGATGGCCGTCTTCAACGCGGTCGGTACGGCGTGGAACACCGCCTTGCGGAAGCCGGTAAGCACCAGCACGAGGATCACGAGGCCCTCGATGACGACCAGGCCCATCGCGTCGGCCCAGCTCATCTGCGAGGCGATCGAGAACGCGACGAACGCGTTGAGGCCCAGTCCGGTGGCGAGCGCCAGTGGGAAGTTGGCGACTACACCCATCAGCATGGTCAGGACGCCGGCGACAAGGGCCGTCGCGGCCGCGACCAGCGCCAGGTCCGGCGCCGACCCGCCGCCGAGGAACTTCCCGTCGGCGTCCGGGACCGTGCCGATGATCAACGGGTTGAGCACCACGATGTAGGCCATCGTGAAGAACGTGACCACACCTCCGCGCACCTCGCGGCCGACGGTCGAGCCGCGGTCGGTGATGTGGAAGAAGCGGTCCAGGCCGGACCCGGTTCCCGCGGTGCTGGACCGGTTGGTCGCGTGCTGGGTGCCGGACGAGCCTGACATGGTTTACCTCGCAGAGGAGAGAACCGTCGGAAGGCTGGACGACGTCCGTGGCGTCCAGTCAGCAGCCTGCCAGACGTAGCCTGTCGGCATGCCCGCACCACGCCGACCCGCGCCCCGGCCGATGGAGGCCGACGACGTGCTGGTCGTCACGGTCGGCACGGCGTTGTGGGCGATCGGGCTCGTCCTCGCGCTCGCGCTGCGCGGCCGCCTCGACGACCACGGCAACGGCGCCTGGGTCTGGGTCATGGCGGCGGGGGTGTTCCTGGGCCTGGTGGGTCTGCGGCACGTACGCCGGCGCCGAGCCGCGCTGGCGCCCGCCCAGCCGGTGCCCACCGCGCCGGTCGACCCATCCGTCGCAACCGGGGATCCGAACCTTTCCTGACGGGCCTGCCACACCGGCGGCCCCGACACTCGGCCCGACCAGGGGCCTGGAAAGCATCAAGTCCCATGTCCGGTTCCCCGAACCGCATCCTCGCCACCGTCTTCGGCGGCGTCTACCTGCTCATCGGTCTTGTCGGATTCGCCGTCACCGGCATCTCCAACTTCGCCGGGACCGACACCGGTGACATCCTGATCTTCTTCGAGATCAACCCGTTGCACAACATCGTCCACCTGGCCGTCGGCGCCGGTCTGCTGGCTGCCAGCCGGGCGGTGACCACGGCCAAGCTGGCCAACACCACGGTCGGCGCCGTCTACCTCCTGGTCGGCGTGCTGGGCCTGTTCATCATCGGGTCGAGCGCCAACATCCTG
>JBPCND010000206.1:0-4778 GCA_051001655.1 Nocardioides sp.
CCCTCGCTGCGTGACGGACGACTTGAGCAGAACGGTCATCGTGGCAGCTCCCTGACGCCTAGGCTCGTTTGGTCGAGGGTGCGACGACAGGATGCGACGACAGGGTGCGACGACATCGTGCGACGACAACCGGCGCAGCCGCCGATGACGGCGAAGCCACCAGTGACGGCGAGGAGGACGAGGGGCATGAGGCGGGGGAAGTCAGCCGACGGACCGACTCTCCTCGTCGCGTCCACGGGTGGGCACCTCGAGGAGCTGTACCGGCTCAAGGACTCGCTGGTGCCGGCGTCGCAGGGGGTCGAGTGGGTCACGTTCGACGCGCCCCAGTCTCGGTCCCTGCTCGACGGCGAGACCGTCCACCACGTGCCCTACATCGCGCCCCGCGCCTACCGGGCCGCCGCCTCCTCGCTGACGTCGGCGCGCCGGATCATCCGGACCGGTGGCTACGCGCGTGTGGTCTCGACCGGTTCGGGTATGGCGGTGCCGCTGCTCGCGATGGCGCGCGCGCACGGCACGCCGTGTCACTACATCGAGAGCGCTGCACGATCGCGAGGGCCGAGCTTCACCGGCAAGGTCGTGGCCCGGATCCCGGGGGTTCGGCCGTACACGCAGTACCCCGGCTGGAGCGGCCCGCGCTGGGCGTACCGCGGTTCCATCTTCGACGGGTTCGTTGCCGACAGCCCGATCCGAGTCCGGAGTGAGCCCGCCGCGCGTGTCGTCGTGACGCTCGGCACCATGCGCACGTACGGATTCCGGCGGGCGGTGGAGCACCTCGCGAAGGTCCTCCCGGAGGTGACCACGCCCGATGCCCAGGTCAAGTGGCAGGTTGGTGTGACAGAGCTCTCAGGACTCCAGGTCCACGGCCGCACGTTCGACACGCTGCCGACACACGAGCTCCGTGCGGCCATCGCAGAAGCGGACCTCGTCGTCGCGCACGCCGGCGTCGGGTCAGCACTGACGGCGCTCGAGGCTGGACGGGCACCGGTGCTCCTGCCGAGGTTGCAGGCGCACGACGAGCACGTCGACGACCACCAGAAGTACATCGCCGACGAGCTGTCGAACCGTGGGCTGGCGGTCAGCCGTGACCCTGCCGAGCTCACGGCCGAGGACCTGGTGCTCGCGATGTCGATGTCCGTGCAGCAGACCTCGACGCCTCCGCCGTTCGAGCTGAGCACCTGAGGGAGCGCGGTCGACGAACCTTCAGGGGTGGTGCTCGTACTTGTTCACCCAGCTGTCCTGCCCCGCCTCGGCCACCGCCTCGGTGATGCTCGGGTCCTGGTCGAACCGGTAGTCACAGCCGAGGTGACCGTCATGGTCCCAAAGCGTCACGGCCGCGATCTGCGGGTAGTCGCGCAGAACGTCAGGGATGTCGGTGTACCAGTCCGCCGTCTTCGCCGCGTCGTCCGGATACAAGGCCGAGCCGGCCTCGCTGATCATCCATGGCTTCGTGGGGTCCATGCCGATCCCAGGGCCGACGTCATGGATCCAGGTGCTGACCAGGCGGACGTCCTGCTCGAAGGACGACGCGAGACCGGGTTCGACGCCCGCGCCGCGGCAGCCGGACTGGTTGTAGATGTCCCAGCTGATCCAGTCGACGTAGTCGTTGCCCGGCCACAACGTCGCCGCGACGTGGAGGGACGGCGCCCAGCCGAGGATCACCCAGACCCAGACGGCGTTCGTCGCACCCTCCTGCTCGTAGATGTCGTGCAGGTGTCGCCAGGCGGCGACGAACTCAGCGGGAGTGCCGAGGGCCATCCGGGCCGGCTGGTCGACTTCGTGGTCGAACGTCATGAACACCGGATCGTTGATCGACGCGATGCCTTTGGCCTGCTTCCGCAGTTGGTCGTCGTACATGCCAGAGGCCACGTCGGCCCAGGTCCCGCCGGTTGGCTGGTCACCGCTGAAGTCCTGGGACTCGATGGAGATGTGCAGCAGGTGCCCGCTCTCGACGGCCGCCAGGTCTTGCTCATCCGGCACGGTGTCGTTGAGGTCGTGGAACCGGTAGACGAGGTCGAACTGTCGGCCCACCTCGTCCTCGACGCCGTCGAGCGCCTCCTGGGTCGGCTCCTGGGTCGTGATGCCCCAGAGCGCGCCGCACCGCAGGTCCAGCGGCTCCGCCGGCGGACAGCCGGTCGCCTTCGGTGTGCTGCTGTCATCGGTGCAGGCAGCGAGCAGTGCCGCCGCCATGACCGTGACGACAAGAACGCGACAAGACCGCAGCACCATGGGTTCGTTGCCCCCAAGTCCCGCCACCGGTCTCGTTCGGTGAATCCCCAATGTCGTCTCCGCCATTTTCTGCGAGACGCGCCATTAGGATCATCGTAACTTCTCCGACCTAGCCAGGAGCCGCGTTGTGAATGAGACCGGGGGAGACGCGACAGCGCGACCGAGCCGGCGACCGATCCTCGTCACTGGGATGCCCAGATCGGGCACCACCTGGGTCGCCCGGTTGGCTGCCACCGCACCGGGAACCGCCCTCACCGGTCGCGAGCCGATGAACGCACGCGGTCGTCAGTACGCCTTGGCCAAGACGTTGCCGGGGTGGGCGCGGGTCGAGCAACCCTCGCCGCGGCAGCGTCGGGCGCTCCGTTCGGCGTACCGCGGTCTCAACCCGTCGGTCTACAGCCGCTACGGCCGCAGGCAGTGGGCGGCACCCTTCCCGTGGACCAGGATCGTGGTCAAGGATCCCTTTGCGATGCTCTCGATCCCTGCCGTCGTCGCGACTACTGGGGCGCGCGTCGTCGTGGTCCACCGGCACCCCGGCGCGATGTTGGCGAGCTATCGGCGGATGGGATGGTCACCAGACATCGACGAGCTCCAGCCGATCCTCGCTGCTTACCGCGAGAAGAGCGGTGACACCTCGGTCGCGGCTGCTCGTCTGCCGCGGCTCGACGAGGTCAGCGAGGCCGAGGCGATGGGTCGGTTCTGGATGGCCCTGTACGCCATGACGCTGCACGACCTCGACCGGCTGGACGCACGGCGCGGGCAAGCGGCAGACGAGCCTCGGGTGTTGCTGGTGCCGCACGAGGAGCTCGCCGGCGGTGGCATCGAGGCGGGTCGCCACTTCTTCGACGAGCTCGGACTGCGATGGAGCACGGCGGCCGACGAGGAGTTCGCCAAGGAGACCGGTGGGGCTGCGGGCGGCACAGTCGCACCAGCTCGGGAGTCGGCGTTGCACAACTTCGACCGTCCGCCGGACGCGGTCGCCACCGCTTGGCGAGCCAAGCTGCACGACGGCGAGCTCGAGGAGATCGAGTCCGTGACCATGCCGTTGCGCGAGCGGCTGGCTGCGCGCAGTGCACAGCTACGACCACGTCCCTGACGCATCGGCCCCCCGCGACGCGGCGGCTGGGCAGGTCAGATGCCGCGGCCGCGCTCGTTGAGCTTGCGCTGGATCCACTCGGGCGGGACACCGGCCACGACGAGCAGCCCGAGGACGGTCCGCGGCTCCTTCCAGTTCGTGCGGAACCCCTGCCGGGCATAGTGGAGCGCTTGCCTGCGCTCGCCGACGGCGGCATGACCGAACGTGAGTTTTCCGTACTGGAGACCGGCCCCGATCTTGTCGGCGCGGATCTCGGGGTGTTGGTCGAGCAGCATCTGGTGGGCGACGTTCTTGTCGTGCCACGCGTCGTTGAAGTACGACGTCTGGCCCCACAGCACGTCGATCAGCGGCTCGTCGACGTGCTGGATCGGCCGGCGCCGGGCGGCCCGGATCAACAGGTCCCAGTCCTCGGCCATGCTGCGCGGCAACGTCTCGTCCACGAGCCCGAAACCGTCGACCATCGCTGACTTGCGGAACAGGAACGACGACGAGTGGAGCATCGCCATCCGAGATCGCGCCAGGTCGGTGATGGTGACCTCGGAACGGTCTGCCACCCGGATCGTCGAGGTGTCGCCCCAGATCACCCGCATGGCGGTGGTGACGAACTCCGCGTCCGGCTGCTCGTGCAGTCGCTCGACCTGTCGAGTGAGCTTCGTCGGAGCCCAGGTGTCGTCGTCGTCGCAGAACGCGATCAGCTCGGTCGACAGCTCGAGGATCCCGGTGTTGCGACCACCGGCGAGGCCAGGGGTCCGAGAGTTTGCCATCACACAGACGCTGCGGTGCGGGTCATCCTGGACCAAGGAGGTGTCCGGCTCACTGCGGTCGAAGACGATCACGACCTGGAGGTCGCCGGCGTACTCCTGGGCCAGGATCGACGCGAGGGTCTTGCGCATCAATTCCGGTCGGTTGTGGGTGACGAGCACGACCCCCACCGGCTCGGCGAGCCCGGTCGAGTCCTCCTGCTGCGTCGACCCGTTCGTCGCGCCCACCGCTACCCCCTGCGCTGCGTCGATGCCTCGGCCATGAGCCAGTGCAGTATCGCAGCCCGGTGGCGGCCTCGCGGCCAAGACGGCGCACTGCAGATGTGCGAGTGCAAATGGCGAGCGGCCAAGACAACGCGTGTCGAGACTCGTACTAACCCCGGTGATTGATGAGTCGTCTGAA
The DNA here is from genome assembly GCA_051001655.1 of Nocardioides sp. Lineage (GTDB taxonomy): Bacteria > Actinomycetota > Actinomycetes > Propionibacteriales > Nocardioidaceae > Nocardioides_B. The sequence continues at coordinate 4,487 of JBPCND010000206.1, forward strand.
CCGGCGTCGTTGGCGGCCTGAAGCGGTTCGGTCGTGGGGGCTGGTTTTCGAGTACGTCGCTGTGCCGGCTGACGGCGCCGGTGCGGTTCTCCGATGTCCTTGGTCGGTGGTGCGGGGTGGTGGCCAGCCGGGTTCGGCGATGGCAGCGATGGCTGCGAAGAGGGCCACGATCTGTCTGGTCCAGGGCCAGGTCGCTGGGAGCCGGAGGCGTCGGCGTCGTGCTCCGTGGGTGAGCCGGGCCGGGACGTGGAGCAGCCGGTAGCGCAGGGCCTGGGTTCGCACGTGGCCAGCC
>JBPCND010000207.1:0-2997 GCA_051001655.1 Nocardioides sp.
AGGTCTCGACGCCCGCTTCGTCGCCGGGCGACGCACCACCAGGACCGGGCACGGCGCGTAGTGCTGCACCCGCTGGGCGGTGCTGCCGACCAGGACCGCGTCGGTCAGGCCGCGGCCGCCCGCAGAGACCACGATGAGCCCCGCCTTCGTGAGCTCGGCCTCCTTGATGATCTCGCTGGCCGGCGATCCGCTGCGGATCTTGGTCTTCACCTTGGGTCCCCACGCCCGCAGCTCCGCCGCGATCGTGTCGACCGCGGACCGGGCGGCGTCCCGGAAGCTCCCGGCCTCGGTGCCGGCCCCGGGCCGGTCGGCCTCGGACAGCTCGTTGGCGAAGGACACCGCGGCGAGCGGCCGGATCACCGCCAGCACGGTGAGCGCGGTGACCTTCCCGGGATCGGCGAAGGACTGGAAGTGACGAGCCGCGGCGAGCGACTCGCGGGAGCCGTCGGTGGCGATGATCACGTGCATCTCAGATCTCCTCTCGGGTGGGCCGGCCCGAGCCGAAGAGCACCTCGGCGACGTAGAGCACCCCACCGATGGCGAGCAGACCGGCCACCCACCACAGCGAGGCGGGGTCGTCGTACACGACGTAGCCCAGCAGGACGACGTTGCCCAGCAGGCCGATGATGAGCAGCACAGTGTTGGCGCGGTAGGTGTCCTCGTCCTCGTCCTGGCCGCGCAGCTTGAACGCCGAGATGATGACCAGGGCGTAGATGAACAGCAGGAACACCACCGTGACGGTCGCCAGCCGCTCCACCACGTCGATGCCCGCACCCGCGCGGTTGAGGAGCGTGCCCACGATGAGCAGGCCGGAGACCACGATGAAGCTGAAGCCCAAGCCGAACGTCGGGCTCCTGCGGGTCGGGTGGATCTTGGCGAACACGCCGGGGACGACGTCCTCGCGGGCCATGCCGTAGAGGATCCGCGACTGGGTCACCACGGAGACCAGCGTGGTGTTGGTGATCGCGATCATGGCGATGACCGCGAACAGGATCGTCATCACGCCGACCGGGACGGGGATGATACCGGCCTCGACGACCTCGAGGAGGGCAGCGTCCGAGTCGGCGAGCGTGCCGACCGGCACGGTCAGCGCGGCGCTGATGGCCACCAGCACGTAGATCACGCCGGCGGCGAGCATGCCACCGACCAGCGCCCGCGGGAAGTTGCGCTTCGGGTCGATGGTCTCCTCCGCCACGTTGGCGGCGTTCTCGAAGCCGGTCATCGCGAAGAACGCCAGAGCCACGCCGGAGATCACCGCCAGGATTGGGCTGCCCTCGCTAGTGAACTCGGTGAGGGTGCCGAAGTCGGCGTTCCCCTGGGCGACGTACCAGACCCCGATGATCATCACGATGATCAGGCCGCCCACCTCGACGAAGGTCATCACCATGTTGGTGACCACCGACTCGCTGATCCCGATGAAGTTGATGATGGTGAGCAGGAGCAGGAAGCCGATGGTGATGAGCAGGACCGGCGGCAGGTCCCACACCTCGAGGAAGTACTGCGCAAAGCCGGATGCGAGCGAGCCGGACGCGGCGAAGCTCGAGGAGAGGAAGGAGATCGTGATCAAGAAGGTGAGCGGCTTGTTTCGGAAGGCCTTGTTGACGTAGAGCGCGGCACCGGCGGCCTGCGGGTACTTCGTGACCAGCTCGGCATAGGCCAGCCCGGTCAACGTGGCCACGGTGACGCCGACCGCGAAGGCGAGGAAGAACGCGCCGCCGACCGCGCCGGCCACGGCCCCGATCAGGACGTAGATGCCCGAGCCCAGCACGTCCCCGAGGACGTAGAAGAACAGCAGTCGCCCGGAGATCGCTCTCTTGAGCTCACCCTCCCGGTCGTCGCGGTCGGTGATGGTCGAGTCGGCCACGGCAGGCCCTGCCTTTCCCGAGTCGAGTTGTGGCGCTCACCAAAGCGTCACCGACCGCGAAAGTCAACGGCCCGCGCCGAATCCCGGAGGGGGCACGACGCGCGCTCACTCAGAGCAGGCGTCGGTCCGAGGCCCAGCGAGTCAGCTCATGTCGCGACGACAGCTGCAGCTTGCGAAGCACGTTGGACATGTGGGTCTCGACGGTCTTGATGGAGATGAAGAGCTCCTTGGCGACCTCCTTGTAGGCGTAGCCACGGGCGATCAGTCGCATCACCTCGCGCTCCCGCTCGGTCAGCCGGTCGAGGTCCTCGTCGACCGCGGCCACGTCGATCGAGCCCGCGAAGGCGTCGAGGACGAAGCCGGCCAACCGCGGGGAGAACACCGCATCCCCGCCGGCGACCCGGCCGATCGCGGAGACCAGCTCGGGGCCGGTGATGGTCTTGGTGACGTAGCCGCGGGCGCCGCCACGGATGGTGCCGATGACGTCCTCGGCGGCGTCGCTGACGCTCAGCGCGAGGTAGAGCGTGTCCGGCGAGGGCAACCTGCGCATCACCTCGACCCCGCCGCCGCCGGGCAGGTGCACGTCGAGGAGCACGACGAGCGGCCGGTGTGCCGCGATGGCCGCGACCGCCGAGTCAACGTCGGCCGCCTCGGCCAGCACCACCACTCGTGCGGCCCCGGCCGAGGCAAGCTCGCCGCGGACCCCGGAGCGGAACATGGCGTGGTCGTCCACGATCACGACGGTGATCGGTCCGCTCGTGGTGGGGGTGGCGCTCATCGGGTGCTCTCTCATTCGTCGGGGTGTCGAGGCAGGTGCAGGCGCACCTCGGTGCCGTCGCCGGCTGCCGAGCGGATCTCGGCGGTGCCGCCGTGTCGCTCCATCCGGTCGATGATGCTGTTGCGGACGCCGTACCGGTCCGCCGCCACGGCGTCCGGGTCGAAGCCCGCGCCCCGGTCGCGCACGAAGACGTCGACCGTGGCCGCCGTCACCTCGGCGTACACGTCGACCTTGCCGGTGCCGGCGTGCTTGGCGGCGTTGGTGACCGCCTCGCGGGCGGCCTTGACGATCGGACGCAGCGGCTCGCCGAACGAGCAGTCGCCGACCGTCACCACGTCGACAGAGACACCATGGG
>JBPCND010000208.1:0-3948 GCA_051001655.1 Nocardioides sp.
GGCCGATCTCGCTGGCGGTCGACGTGACCAACTACGTGATGCTCGAGCTCGGGCAGCCGATCCACGGCTACGACGGTGACCGGCTCGCCGGCCCGGTCGTCGTACGCCGTGCCTCCGCCGGCGAGCAGCTCACCACCCTCGACGACGTCACCCGCACGCTGTCCGCCGAGGACCTGCTGATCACCGACGACAGCGGCCCGATCGGCATCGCCGGCGTGATGGGCGGCCAGACCACCGAGCTCTCCGGCGCGACCACCCAGGTGGTCGTCGAGGCGGCGCACTTCGACGCGGTGTCCATCTTCCGGACGGCCCGCCGGCACAAGCTGCCCTCCGAGGCGTCGAAACGGTTCGAACGCGGCGTCGACCCGTTGCTGCCCGCCTATGCTGCGGACCGGGTCGCCGAGCTGCTCATCGCGCACGGCGGCGGCACCATCGCGACGGGGGTGACCTACGTCGGAGCGCCGCCGACGGCCGCCGAGATCAACGCTCCGGTCGACCTGCCGGCGCGGGTGACGGGCATGCGGATCGACTCCGACACCACCGTGGCCCATCTGCGGACGGTCGGCTGCGCGGTGCGCCTCGAGGGCGACACCCTGGCCGTGCTCCCGCCGTCCTGGCGTCCGGACCTGACCGACCCGTTCGACCTCGTGGAGGAGGTCGCCCGCCTCGTCGGCTACACCGAGGTGCCATCCGTGCTGCCCGTCGCGCCGTCAGGCCGGGGGCTGACCCGGGAGCAGCGGCTCCGTCGTCGGGTCGGCTTCGCGCTGGCTGGCTCAGGCCTCGTCGAGGTCAAGGCGTACCCGTTCCTGGGCACTGCCCAGCTCGACGCCCTCGGCCTGCCCCAGGACGACCCCCGCCGGCGGACCCTGCGCGTCGCGAACCCGCTGTCCGAGCAGCGCCCCGAGCTCGCCACGACCCTGCTTCCGGGGCTGCTCGAGACGGCCGCGCGCAACATCGGCCGCGGCACGGGGAATGTGCAGCTCTACGAGATCGACCTCGTGTTCGTCCCGACGCCCGACCGGCTCGAGGCACCCATCCTCGGCGTCGGCTGGCGTCCCGACGATGCGGAGCTCGACAAGCTGATGGCTGCCGTACCTGATCAGCCCCGTCATCTCGGTGTCGTGCTGGCCGGCGAGCGGGAAGCGTCCGGCTGGTGGGGGAAGGGGCGCCCGGCTTCCTGGGCGGACGCGGTCCAGGTGGTCCGCGAGGTGGCCCGGGTGCTCGGCGTGGAGGTCGAGGTGGTGCAGTCCGTCCGGGCACCGTGGCACCCCGGTCGGTGCGCCCGGCTGCTCGTCGACGGCCAGGAGCTCGGGCATGCCGGCGAGCTGCACCCGTCGGTCTGCGCGGCGTACGGCGTCCCGCCGAGAACCAGCGCGGTCGAGGTCGACCTGGACCTGCTCATCTCCCGTTCCCCCGCTGTGGTGCATGCGGAGCCGTTCTCGACCTTTCCCGTCGCCAAGGAGGACGTCGCGCTGGTGGTCGATGCCGGCGTGCCAGCGGGGGACGTGGCAACAGCGCTCCGAGCCGGGGCGGGTGAGCTGTTGGAGTCGGTGCGGCTCTTCGACGTCTACACCGGCGAGCAGATCGAAGCCGGCAAGAAGTCGCTGGCCTTCGCGCTGCGCTTCCGAGCGCCCGACGGGACACTGACCGACGCGGAGACGGCGCGGGCGCGCGACGCGGCGGTGGCCGCAGCCGCGACGGCAACCGGAGCAGTGCAACGAGGCTGACCCGGTTGGCCCCGACATGCAGGACTCTGTATAGTCATTCACATGGATCAGCAGACCGTCGCAGTGGCGGGCGCGAGCGGCTACGCCGGCGGTGAGGTGCTGCGGCTGCTGCTCGGCCATCCCGGCGCGGCGATCGGGGCACTCACCGCCGGGTCGAACGCGGGGGAGACGCTCGGCTCGCTCCAGCCGCATCTCGTGCCTCTCGCCCACCGGGTCCTCGAGGAGACGACCGTGGAGGCGCTGTCCGGCCACGACGGGGTGATTCTCGACCTTCCGCACGGTCAGTCCGCGGCGATCGCCGCGGCGCTTCCCGATGCCACCGTGGTGATCGACTGCGGTGCCGACTTCCGCCTGGCCGACCCGGACGCCTGGGCGAGGTTCTACGGCGGGGAGCATGCCGGTTCGTGGCCCTACGTGCTTCCGGAGCTGCCCGGCCAGCGCGAGCGGCTCGTCGGAGCGACGCGGATCGCCGTTCCCGGGTGTTACCCGGCCGTGTCCACCCTTGCCCTCGTGCCGGCGGTCGCCGCCGGGATCCTTGACACCACCGGCATCGTGATCGTGGCCGCGTCGGGCACCTCGGGCGCCGGGAGGGTTGCCCAGCCACACCTCTCCGGGTCCGAGGTGATGGGGTCGGCCAGTGCGTACGGCGTCGGTGGCGGTCACCGACACACGCCCGAGATCGTGCAGAACCTGTCCCGCCTCTCAGACGACGACGTGCGGGTGTCCTTCACCCCCGTCCTCGTGCCAATGTCCCGCGGCATCCTCGCGACGTGCTCGGCGCCGACGTCGGTCTCGGCCGACGATGCCTACGACCTCTACGACGAGGCCTACGCCGACGAGCCGTTCATGCATCTGCTCCCGGCCGGCCAGTGGCCGCAGACCCAGTCGGTGTCGGGCTCCAACGCCGTCCACGTCCAGGTCACCGTCGACGACCGGGCCGGAAGGATGGTCGCCGTCGCCGCGGTCGACAACCTCGTCAAGGGCACCGCGGGAGCGGCTGTCCAGTGCATGAACCTCGCGCTCGGTCTTCCCGAGAACACCGGCCTGACCACCGTGGGGATGGCGCCATGACCCCGCCGCCGCAGCCGACGTACGACCTGACCCGGCACTCAGACGCGCTCGCTGTCGTCCGGCTCGACCGCGGCGCCAAGGTCCCGTCCTGGGCAGCCGCGTCCACGCTGTTCTCCGTCACCGCGACCGATGCCGAGACCTCGCTGGTCTGCCACGCGTCCTCGGTGCCGGCCAAGGCCCGCAAGGAGGGGCCGTTCGTGGCCTTCGAGGTCACCGGGCCGCTGGACTTCGGGTTGACCGGCGTGCTGCACACGCTGCTGGGTCCGCTGGCCGAGGCCGAGATCAGCGTCTTCACGATCTCGACCTTCGACACCGACTGGATCCTGGTGCACTCCCGGGCGGCCGACCGCGCGGACGCGGCCTGGACCGCGGCCGGCCACACCGTCCACCCGCCGACCCCGAGCTCCGACCCGGGCTCGCGGTCCCGGGGCGCCCGATGACCTTCACCCCACGACATTGCTCGCTGCGCCCGCATTCCCGCGGGGGCCCCACATGAGCGTCACCAGCCCGAGAGGTTTCCGGGCCGCCGGTGTCACTGCCGGTCTCAAGACCTCGGGAGGCAAGGATCTAGCCCTCGTGGTCAACGACGGTCCCGAGCTGGCCTCCGCCAGTGTCTTCACGGCCAACCGGTGCAAGGCGAACCCGGTGCTGTGGAGCCAGGAGGTGGTCAAGAACGGCATCGTCCGGGCTGTCGTGCTGAACTCCGGCGGAGCGAACTGCTACACCGGGGCTGAGGGCTTCCAGACCACCCATGCGCTGGCTGAGCAGGTCGCCGCCGGGCTCGGTGCCGCGGCTTTCGACGTCGTGGTCTGCTCGAACGGCCTGCTCGGTCTGACCAATCCCCGCGACGTACTCCTGCGTGGAGCAGACGACGCGGTGGCCGACCTCTCCCCGGACGGCGGCGCGGACGCGGCGGAGGCAATCATGACCACTGACTCGGTGAGCAAACAGGTCGTCGTAAAGTGCAGCGGCTGGAGCATCGGCGGGATGGCCAAGGGCGCAGGGATGCTGGCCCCCCAGCTGGCCACGATGCTGGTCGTGCTGACCACCGACGCCGTGGTCGACCCCGGCACGGCGGACGTGGGGGGGGGGGGGGGGAGGAGGGGGGGGGGGGCGGGGGGCGGGGCACGAGGCAGCGCCGACCTCCGCA
>JBPCND010000209.1:0-3925 GCA_051001655.1 Nocardioides sp.
GTACTGGGCTCATCTCCTTGGCCCACTCGGTCTGCCGGGTGTCCCAGATCGAGGTGTTGGTGAGCTTCACGAAGTTGTCTTGATCGTCGTAGATCGCGATCCCGGCCTGAGCGTAGTTGAAGCAGCAGCCCTCGTCGGGCACGTCAAGCCGCACCTTCGTCTCGACGACGTAGTCGCCGTCGGGCGCGTCCCGCAGCAGGACCCAGGCGTTGTTGACGTCGACGTACTGGTCGGCGTGCTGGACATCGACGCTGAGCACACCGCCCCCCACGCTGTGCTCCGGCGGAGTAGACGCCGCGTTGTCGCCGGCCTCCCACGACCAGGCGCCATCGAGCGTGCTGCCCGAGAACTCGTCGGAGTAGCTGGGGAGCAGCTCGTGCGGCACCTGTGACTTGACCGGCTGGCTGTGATGGCGGGAAACCTCTCCCGGCTGACCCGCCGGTGCCGGCATCCGGGTGTCGGACAGCCCGGTGCCGCCGTTCACGGTCGGCCAGCCGTTGACCCAGTCGATGGCATCGAGCAGCGCCGGCCTCTTGGTGAACCCGAGCTCGGTCGCGGAGCCTTCGGCGAAGTCGAAGAATGGGTCGTTCTGGTCGACCGCGTGGTAGATCGTCCACCAGTCACCGTTGGCGTCTTGCCCTGCTGGTCGACGAAGGGGCCGAGCGGGCTGGTCGAGCGGCCGACGAAGACCGCGTAACCCGTCAATGCGCCGTTGCAGCAGTTCGTCGCGGAGACGAAGAGGTAGTAATAACCGTCCCGGTAGATGACGTTGGCGCCTTCGTACTTGTTGTCGATGGCGACCATCACGGCGCCGGCCTCGTCGGCGATGGCGCCGGCGGCGGTCAGTGTCACGTGCGTGCCGAAGACGCCTCCGTAGTAGCTGCCGTAGTAGAGGATGCTCTCGGTCGCGATGGAGTCACCGAGGACGTCCGGGTCGAACGTCCAGAAGAAGTCGCACCCGGCGCCGTTCTGGCGCGGTCCAACGACCGGCTCGTCTGAGAACTCCCATGGGCCGGTCGGGCTGTCGCTCGTGGCGACACCGATCGCGTTGTCGCCGCCGCAGTCCTCGACGCCGCTGATCGCGGCCGTCGTGTCGGTGACGACGACGAACATGTAGTACTGGTCGTACGTCGTGGAGTAGACCATCTCAGGCGCCCACAGCGACGCGTCCTCCTCCGCCCAGTCGGGGAGTCCCGTAGGCCCTTGCGAGAAGGCGTCGCCGACATATGTCCAGTTGACCAGGTCCTCCGACGTCATCATCGGGATCCGGTGGAAGATCGGGTCGCCGGTAGCGTCCAGGTCCTCGTCGTTGAGCGGGTCGGTGGTGCAGTACATGTACCAGGTGGTGTCGCCCGGCTCCTGGCCCTGAATCACCGTGGGATCGGCGCAGCTCTCGACCACGCCGTCGCCCGGGATCTGAGGCTCGAGGGGGTTTGTGTACGTGCCGGAATTCTTGCCACCGATCTTGCGGTCGGCCACGCTGCCCGCGGCCGTTGAGCTGAACGGGGCAAAGAGCGCCAGCATCAGCAGCAGCGTGAGCAGGACCGGGATTCGGCCTGAAGAACGAGAACTGCCTCGGTTCACCATCGATTTGTTGTCCTCCGCGCCGTGTTGGCCAGTACGGCCGACTACCCTGCGCGGCGCACATGGAACCCCGACGACGACCTCACTAAGTCCACGCACTTTACGACATAGTCCCCGGCGGCGGAATAGTTGGTGAGGAGCTGGCGACGCCGACTCTGGCTACCATCAACCCGTGAGCGAGCCGCCGGTGCACCTCGAACCCTTCATCTACCTCGTCGACGTGTCCCACGACCGTGTCCTGGTGGCCTGGGGAGCGTTCTGGTTCCAGCAAAGCGAGACCTCGTCGCGCTGGAACATCGTGGACGACCAGCAACTGCACCAGCTAGCGGGACGACACACCTGTATCGGCGCAAGTGCTGAGACCTTCGGTGACAGCCGGGTGGAGGTGAGCGATCACTCCGGCCGGGTGGTGGCCGAGGCACGGACGTCCGACCAGTGTTGGGTATGGGTGGAGGGCCTGCAGTCGGACACCGAGTACCGCTACGAGGTCACGGTCGACGGTGAACCGTGGGCAGCCGGGGAGCGATGGGACTGGGTACCGGCAGCCGAGGGCGGGTACGGCCTCGCCCCCGCGGGCCGCTCCTACGATTGTCGGTTCCGGACGCATCCGGATCCGACGGCGCCTTCCCCTCCGGTGCGCTTCGCTGCGTTCGGCGACTACGGCGTCGGGATCAAGTCGGACTCCGAGTCAAGCCGTCGGCAGCGCCGCATCGCCGAGGTGCTGGAGCGGGTGGTGGCCGACCACGATGTGCGTTTCGTGCTGTCGCTGGGGGACAACATCTACCGCGGCGAGCGTGGGCAGGTCGACGACGAGAGCGGCGGCGAGGACGACGACTGGTACTCCAGCTACTTCGAGCCTTATCGCTACGTGCTGGCACGAGTGCCGGTGTATCCGGCGGTGGGCAACCACGACACCACCGATACCGAGGGCAGCGACGATCGGGCGCAGCTCGAGGACAACTTTCACATCGCCACCCGTTTCGCCGAGAGCAGTGACGGCAGTTCGCTGCGGCCGGGATTGTTCTACCGGGTCAGGTACGGGCGAGACGTCGAGCTGGTCTGTGTGGACACCTCCCAAGCCGACCCCGATGAGCATGTCCACCGCTTCTTCCAGGACCCGTGCCACCTCGACTGGTTACGCGACATCTTCACCGAGCCGCGGGTTCGCTGGCGGATCCCCTTCTCCCACCATCCCGTCTATTGCGCGGGCCCGTCCCACGGCAACGACGCGGAGATGCTGGAGACACTGGTGCCACTGTTCGACCGTGGCGGGGTGCGTTTGGTGCTTGCTGGACACGAGCACAACTTCCAGATCTCCTCCGTGGACGGCCGGACCTTCGTGGTGTCGGGCGCCGGAGGCAACCTCCGCGAGGAGCACCCGAAGGGGTTCACCGAGGCACACACACAAGCCTGGACAGGTCAGGCGCATCTGCTCCTCGTCGAGCTGAACGACAGGCAAGCCACGCTGACGCCGGTGTCAGGCCTCATGGAGGACGGCAGTCTGCACCTGATGACAGCGGTCGCTCCCGACAACGAGACGGTCAATCCGCCATTTGTCATCACCGCATGAGTCGTTGACTGGCAGCAACTGGAGTCGCTCTAGCGACCTCAGCGGCTCACAAGTCGGTGAGGTTAGAGAGTGAGAACCACCTTGCCGCGGACGTGACCGGTCTTGCTGGCGGCCAGGGCTTCAGCGGCCTGGTCGAGCCCGAAGCGCTCAGCGATGTGAACCTTGACCTCACCGCGCCCAACCTGCTGCAGCAGTTCCCCGAGCATGCCCGCGTCCGGCCGGACGAAGACGTACCGACCGCCGAGCTCGTGGACCGTGTCCGCCTCAACGATCGAACCCACCCGACCGTTGGGAGCGAGCAGGTCGGGGGTCGCGGCGAGCGCGTCGCCGCCGATCAGGTCGACCACGACGTCGACTCCGCCTGGGCAGAGCTCCTCAACGCGTGCGGTCAGACCTTCGCCGTACTCCAGCGGCTCGGCACCGAGGCCACGCAGGTAGTCGTGGCCGGAGGTGCTCCCGGTGCCGAGCACCCGCGCACCACGAGCGACGGCGAGCTGGGTGGCGAACGAGCCGACCCCGCCGGCTGCGGCGTGCACGAGCACCGTGTCGCCGGCCGCGACCTCAGTGGCGTCCAGCAGCTGGGCTGCCGTAAGGCCGGCAAGAGGAAGCGCTCCCGCGTCGACGAGGTCGACGTCATCGGGAACCTTGGGGACGGCGCGGATGTGCGCCGCGACCAGCTCCGCGACGTGCCGTTTTGCACGTGGTCCTTGCGCGCGTACGCCGCCACCCGGTCCCCCACGGCGACGTGCGTGACCGCCGGGCCGACGCCGA
>JBPCND010000210.1:0-2757 GCA_051001655.1 Nocardioides sp.
GTGCATCAGCGCTGCGAGCCGGACGGCCGGCCGCATGTAGTCGGAGAAGACCAGGAAGGTGCCGCCGTACACACGGGTGCCGCCGTGCAGGGTGATCCCGTTCATCACCGAGCCCATCGCGTGCTCGCGGATGCCGAAGTGCAGCAGGCGGCCGTACTTGTGGCCGGAGAAGTCCTTGGTCGACATCTCCTCGGGGCTGAACGACGGCTCGCCCGTGGGGCTGGTGTTGTTGGACTCCGCGAGGTCGGCCGACCCGCCCCAGAGCTCGGGCAGGACCGGGGCGATCGCGCTCAGCACCTCGCCGGAGGCCTTGCGGGTTGCGACGCCCTTCGGATCCGGGGGGAACGACGGGAGTACGTCGTCCCAGCCGTTCGGCAGAGTGCGCGTCCGCATCCGCTCGAGGAGCTCGTTGCGCTGTCGGTATCTCTTCGCCCAGGTGTCGAAGTCCACCTGCCACTGCTGCTCGGCCCGCTTGCCACGTTCGATGGCGGAGCGGGTGTGCGTGAGGACCTCGTCGGAGACCGCGAAGTTCAGGTCTGGGTCGAAACCGAGGATGCGCTTGGTGGCGGCGACCTCCTCCTCGCCCAGGGCCGACCCGTGCGCCTTGCCGGTGCCCTGCGCCTTCGGAGCCGGCCAGGCGATGACGGTGTGCAGTCGGATGAAGCTCGGCCGGTCGGTGACGCGGCGGGCCGTCTCGAGCGCTCGCACGAGGGCCGGGACGTCCTCGACGTACTCCTTGCCGCCGTTGGTCCAGTCGAGGTCCTGCACGTGCCAGCCGTAGGCGGCGTAGCGCGCGGCGACGTCCTCGCTGAACGCGATGTCGGTGTCACCCTCGATCGAGATGTCGTTGTCGTCGTAGATCACCGTGAGGTTGCCGAGCTGCTGGTGACCGGCCAGCGAGGACGCCTCGGAGCTGACGCCCTCCTCGAGGTCGCCGTCGCTGCACAGGACGTAGACGTGATGGTCGAAGAGGCTCGCGCCGTCCGCCGACTCCGGGTCGAACAGCCCACGCTCACGACGGGCCGCCATCGCCATGCCGACTGCGTTCGCGACACCTTGGCCGAGGGGCCCGGTCGTCGTCTCGACTCCGGCAGTGTGCCCCTGCTCGGGATGTGCGGGGGTCTTGCTGCCCCAGGTCCGCAACGCCTTCAGGTCGTCGAGCTCCAAGCCGTAGCCGGCGAGGTAGAGCTGAGTGTAGAGCGTGATGCTGCTGTGCCCGGAGGACAGCACGCAGCGGTCGCGGCCCATCCAGTCGGGGTTGACCGGGTTGTGGCGCATCACCTTCTGGAACAGCGAGTACGCGACCGGCGCGAGCGCCATCGCCGTACCCGGATGGCCGTTCCCGACCTTTTGGACCGCGTCCATGGCCAGCACTCGGGCGGTGTCCACCGCTCTCTTGTCCACGTCGGTCCATGCGAGCTTGCTCACGAGTGATGCTTCCTCTCAGCGACGGATGCCGGGCGGTCAGGGCGTGCCCGACGGTCCGGGCCTCTTCCCGGGTCGAGCCTACTCAGGATCGGTGACCGGTCGCACACCGTCCCGGCGTCGCCCGATGCCTCCTCGGATCGGCGGCCGCACTAGACTCACGGTGCCCGCTGCGCGTCCTGCCGGACGCTAGTCGTCCCTGACTCCCTGAGGTTCGTGTGACCGCCGTCGACCCCCGCGTGTCCGTGAGGACGCAGGCGCAGGAGCCGGCAGCTTTGCGTGACGTCGTCGGGGCGTACGTCGGGCTCATGAAGCCGCGGATCATCGAGCTGTTGCTCCTGACGACCGTGCCGGTGATGTTCCTCGCCCAGCGGGGTGTGCCTCCTCTCGGGCTGGTGGTGGCCACGGTCGTGGGAGGCACGCTGTCGGCCGGCAGCGCGAATGCGCTGAACTGCGTCTACGACGCCGACATAGACGAGCGGATGCGTCGCACACGACGGCGCGCACTGCCGCAACACCTGGTGTCCACCCGAGCCGCTTTGGTCTTCGGGCTGGTCCTCGGTGTGGTGTCGACCCTGCTGCTCGGTCTCCTCGTGAACTGGCTCTCGGCCGCGCTCGCGCTGCTCGCCAACGTGTTCTACGTCGTCGGTTACACGATGATCCTCAAGCGCCGTACCGCCCAGAACATCGGCTGGGGCGGCGCCGCCGGTTGCTTCCCGGCGCTGATCGGATGGACCGCGGTGACGGGCTCACTGGCATGGGCCCCGGTGGTGTTGTTCATGGTGGTGTTCTTCTGGACGCCACCGCACTTCTGGGCGCTGGCGATCCGCTACCGCGAGGACTATGCGGCCGCCGAGGTGCCGATGCTGCCGGTGGTGGCCGGCGCCAAGACCGTCGCCCGCCAGATCGTCGGCTACTCGTACGCCATGGTGGCGACCTCGATGCTGCTCTGGCCGGTCGCTGGGACCGGATGGTTCTACCCCGCTGCCGCGGTCGTGCTCGGGGCGGCCTTCCTGGTCGAGTCGCACCAGCTGCTCGGACGCGCCGCCCGCAGTGACGATGTGGCCGAGCTGAGGCCGATGCGGCTGTTCCACGGATCGAACATGTATCTCTCGCTGCTCTTCGTCTCCGTCGCGCTCGACCCGCTGCTGACCCGTTGACCTGGGCACTCGGCGAGGCTGCCTCACTTGGATCGCTCGCACGCTCCCACTGTCTCGACATCTCACGGCGGACGCCACCCGGGATTCCGGCCGCGGTGACGTGCGACCAACCCGTCGACCGCGGCGAGATTGGCGTCTCGACGCGGCGAGATTGGCGTCTCGACGGGGAGGG
>JBPCND010000211.1:0-3664 GCA_051001655.1 Nocardioides sp.
AGCGACTTGCCGGCCTTCTTGGACAGGTTCTGGCGGGGTGACTTGTCGGCCATGTAGGACTCCTCAGCGGAGCCGCAGATGGCTCCATGCGGCCACGGTACGCCCTGGTCGGAGTGATCGTCAGGCGTCGGGGGTCGCGGTGTGGTCGGGATGGCAGTGCGTACGCCGGTCCTCTTTCATACCTGACTCGAACAGGTGTCGGCGTCCGTCGGTGAGACTGTCGCGGACCCGGCGCTCGGTCTCGCGGAAGACCGACCAGTAGGTGTCGTCGTACTCCTCCATGATCTGGAAGGTCCAGTGGCCGGGCAGGACGTTGCGGCCCACCAGCTCGCGCTCGATCTCGTCGGCGATGTCGCCGTGGCCCGCCGTGCGGAGCTGCTCGACCGCCTCGCCGAGACCGAGGTCGGCACTGCCGGTGAGCTGGTGGAAAGAGTAGAGGTGGCCGCGGGCACGCTCGGTGGTCTCCAACGCCTCGGTCAGTTTGCCGACAGCCTCGACCGTCGCCTGGTCGACGCCCTGGGGGACGCGGTGCTGGGGTGCGGACTGGTCGGCCATGGCATCTCCTCCGGGGCGGCACGGTCTCAGGGGGCTTACCCGGACATCGTGCTGGTCATGCCGCGCGCCTCCCGCAGCGGGTGAGGGGCGTCTGTTACCAATGATGTGCTGGACATGGTAGGGCGCCGGGTGGGCGTGCCTGCCCCCGAGCGACCAGCCGGACTCACTCACGACGGAGAGAGAGCATGCGCAAGGTAGCCATCGGCATCGCGGTCCTCTTCGTGCTGTTCTACGTCATCACCGCGCCGGCCAACGCCGCCGATGCGGTCAGGGGAGCCACGGACGCGTTGTTCGTCGCCTTCGAGAGCTTGATCGAGTTCGTCTCCGCCCTGTTCGGGTGACGGAGGCGGCGGCGGGTTGGGTGGGTGCATGGGCTGGTTGAGCCGCACCTTCGACCCGAAGATCAGCACCCATCTGCTGCGCGAGGAGGGTGAGGTCATCGTCGACGATGTGCACCACCACTGGGTCGTCTACATCTTCCCCGTCATGGAGGCTCTGGTCGGGTTCGGGCTGCTCTACCTCTTTTTGGTGTCACCTGTCGACCTCGCCTGGCTCCCGTTGGTGCTGGCCGCCGCCGTCTTCGTGCACGCCGCTTGGAAGGCCGTCAACGAGCACATGGACCGCTTCGTGATCACGAACATGCGGGTGTTCCGCGTGCGGGGCGTGCTCTCACAGAAGCTGGCGACGATGCCGCTGGGCAGGATTCTCGACATCACCGTCGAGAAACCCCTGACAGGCCGGTTGGTGGACTACGGCCACTTCGTCTTCGAGTCCGCTGCTCAGGAGCAGGGCCTGCGCGACATCCGCTACGTCGGCCGCCCCTACCAGCGCGACCTGGTGATCCAGCGGGTGGTGCAACGCGCAGGTCTTCGTGGACCCCGTGTCAGCTGAGGGCCACCGGTCTCCGGGGCTGCCCATGGCCCGCTAGGGTCTCGGGCATGGCCAGGAAGCTGCCCTTCGACCCGATCGACGAGGCCGCCCGGCAGTGGGGCCTGCGATGGGGTGCCGTCGACGCGATGCATGCCGTCACCTCGCTCATGCGCGTCCAGCAGCTCGTGCTCGCCCAGCTCGACGAGATCCTCAGGCAGCACGGCCTGACCTTTGCGCGTTACGAGGCGTTGGTGCTGCTGACGTTCTCGCGGGCCGGAGCCCTTCCGCTGGGCAAGATGGGGGAGCGGCTACAGGTGCATGCAACCTCGGTGACGTCGATCGTGGACCGACTCGAAACCGCCGGGCTCGTCGTACGACGGCGCCATCCCGACGACGGCCGAGCCGTCCTGGCGGAGATCACCGAGGACGGCCGAGCCACCGTCGAGCAGGCCACGGCTGAGCTTGTGGAAGCACGCTTCGCCCTGACCGTGCTGACCCCCGAGCAGCTCCAGGAGATCTCGGCCCTGCTTCGTCCGCTGCGTGCGGGGGCCGGCGACTTCTGAGCTCACCTCTGGCAGCGCGCGGGGTCCGCGCGTGCAGACGCGCCGACTCGACGGGTTCCACGCGTGCAGACGCGCCGACTCGACGGGGGTAGTTGGACGTCCTAGTATTTGGGCATGACCCTGGATCCGACCACCGCCGACTCCGCTCGACGCCGATGGGAGGAGCGCTACGCCGACTCGCTCGACAAGGGGCGGGTGCGGGACATCGACTTCTCCACGCTGTCCGGCGTCGAGGTCGAGCCGGCCTACGGCACCGCCGACAGCGAGTGGCCCGGCGAGTTCCCCTTCACTCGCGGCCTCCATGCGACGGGGTACCGCGGTCGGGCCTGGACGATCCGGCAGTTCGCCGGCTTCGGCAACGCCCAGCAGACCAACGAGCGCTACAAGATGATCCTCGGCCGGGGCGGCGGCGGGCTGAGCGTGGCCTTCGACATGCCGACGCTGATGGGGCGCGACTCCGACGACGCGAAGAGCCTCGGCGAGGTCGGCCACTGCGGCGTCGCGATCGACTCCACCGTCGACATGGATGCGCTCTTCGACGGCATCCCGCTCGGCGACGTGACGACCTCCATGACGATCAGCGGCCCCGCCGTACCCGTCTTCTGCATGTATCTCGTCGCTGCCGAGCGCCAGGGCGTCGACCCCGGGGTGCTCAACGGAACTCTCCAGACCGACATCTTCAAGGAGTACATCGCTCAGAAGGAGTGGCTGTTCGGTCCCGAGCCGCACCTGAGGCTGATCGGCGACCTGATGGAGTACTGCGCCGAGAAGATCCCTGCGTACAAGCCGCTGTCGGTGTCCGGCTACCACATCCGGGAGGCCGGCTCGACCGCCGCGCAGGAGCTCGCGTTCACCCTGGCCGACGGGTTCGGCTACGTCGAGCTCGGCCTGTCCCGCGGCCTCGACATCGACGTCTTCGCGCCGGGACTGTCGTTTTTCTTCGACAGCCACCTCGACTTCTTCGAGGAGATCGCGAAGTTCCGGGCGGCCCGCCGGATCTGGGCGACCTGGCTCCGCGACGTCTACGGCGCGAGGACCGACAAGGCCCAGTGGATGCGCTTCCACACCCAGACGGCCGGCGTCTCGTTGACCGCGCAGCAGCCCTACAACAATGTGGTCAGGACCGGCATCCAGGCGCTGGCCGCCGTCCTCGGCGGCACCAACTCGCTGCACACCAACGCGCTCGACGAGACCTTGGCCCTGCCGAGCGAGCAGGCCGCCGAGATCGCGCTTCGCACCCAGCAGGTGATCATGGAGGAGACCGGCGTCGTCAACGTCGCCGACCCGCTCGGCGGTTCGTGGTACGTCGAGGCCCTGACCGACAAGATCGAGGCGGACGCCTACGAGATCTTCGACCGGATCCTCACCATGGGTGGGTCCACGGTGTCAGCTCGTGACCACGCCGGGCTCGCCGCCCAGGTCGTCGAGGCACGCGAGGCGTCCGAGTCGGCCGTGTGGCCGATGACCCGGGGCATCCTGCGGGGGAGCGAGGAGGGCTGGTTCATGTCGGAGGTCGCCGAGGCCGCCTTCGAGTACCATACCGCCCTGGAGAAGTCCAAGAAGAAGATCGTCGGGGTGAACGGTCACACCGACTCGATCACCCACGATCTCGAGATCCTCCGGGTCTCCCATGAGGTCGAGGTCGACCAGGTCAGCGAGCTGGCCACGCGCAATGC
>JBPCND010000212.1:0-5633 GCA_051001655.1 Nocardioides sp.
GGGCTGCCCACCGGCTTCCAGATCCTCGCGCCGGCACTGGAGGACCACCGGCTCTACTCCGTCGGAGCGGCCCTCGAAGCCATGCTGGTAGAGCGCTGGGGAGGGCCGCTCCTCGACCGCGCCCCCGCACTGGAGGTTTCCGAATGACTACGGCCATCGGCCCGGCCCTGGTCGCCTTCGACGACGCGATGGCGCGATTCGACCCGGTGCTGGGCCTTGAGGTGCACGTCGAGCTCAACACGGCGTCGAAGATGTTCTGCGGCTGCGCGGCCGTGTTCGGCGCCGAGCCCAACACCCAGACCTGCCCGGTCTGCCTCGGGCTGCCGGGTGCGCTGCCGGTGGTCAACGAGACCGCCGTGGAGTCGGCGATCCGCATCGGGCTCGCGCTCAACTGCGAGATCGCAGCCTGGTGCCGGTTCGCGCGCAAGAACTACTTCTATCCCGACATGCCGAAGAACTTCCAGACGTCGCAGTACGACGAGCCGATCGCCTTCAACGGCTACACCGACGTGGAGGTCGACGGCGAGACGTTCCGGATCGAGATCGAGCGTGCGCACATGGAGGAGGACACCGGCAAGTCGCTGCACGTCGGGGGGGCAACCGGGCGCATCCACGGGGCGTCGCACTCCCTGGTCGACTACAACCGTGCCGGGATTCCGCTGATCGAGGTCGTGACGAAACCGATTGAGGGAGCAGGAGCACGCGCGCCGATGGTCGCCCGCGCCTGCGTGGCGCATCTGCGTGACCTGCTCAGCGGTCTCGGGGTCTCCGACGTCCGGATGGACCAAGGATCGTTGCGCTGCGACGTCAACCTGTCGCTTCGGGCGACGGCCGAGGCACCGTTCGGCATACGTAGCGAGACGAAGAACGTCAACTCGTTGCGGTCGGTCGAGCGGGCGGTGCGTTACGAGGTGTCGCGGCAGGCGGCGCTGCTCGACGCAGGCGAGCAGGTGGTGCAAGAGACGCGCCACTGGCACGAGGACACCGGCATCACCACCTCGGGTCGGGAGAAGTCCGACGCCGAGGACTACCGCTACTTCCCCGAACCCGACCTGGTGCCGATCGCTCCCGACCGAGAGTGGGTCGACCAGCTCCGCGCGTCACTGCCCGAGCCACCGGCGCAGCGTCGGGCGCGCCTGCAGGAGGGTTGGCAGTTCAGTGACCTGGAGATGCGTGACGTACTCGGTGCGGGTGCGCTCGGCCTGATCGAGCAGACAATCGCGGCCGGGGCCAGCCCCGCGGCTGCCAAGAAGTGGTGGCTGTCGGAGCTGGCTCGGCGCGCGGAAGACGCCGGCACCCTCCTCGAGGAGCTGCCGATCACGCCAACGCAGGTCGCCGGGGTTCAGGCCCTGGTCGACACCGGTCGCGTCAACGACAAGCTCGCGAGACAGGTGCTCGAAGGCGTGCTCGCCGGCGAAGGCGAGCCGGCGGAGGTGGTCGCCGCTCGGGGGCTCGGGGTTGTGTCCGACGACATCGCGCTGACGGCGGCTGTCGACCGCGCCATCGAGCAGAACCCCGACGTCGCTGCGAAGATCCGCGACGGCAAGGCGGCGGCGGCCGGCGCCCTGATCGGTGCGGTGATGAAGGAGCTGCGCGGCCAGGCCGACGCCGGCCGGGTGCGCGAGCTCATCATCGAAAAGCTCGGCTAGGAGACGGTGACGCGCAGGATGCGGTCGTCGGACGGGGCGGGATAACCACGACCGTCGCGGTTGCTGGTGCCGAGCCACAACGAACCGTCCGGAGCGGCCACCACGGTACGCAGCCGTCCATAGGCTCCGACGAAGTGCGGAACCGGTCGGCCGAGCCTTCCGTCGGCCTTGATCGGCACCTGCCACAGCCGCTCTCCTCGCAGGCTAGCCACCCACAGCGCCCCGTCTGCGAAGGCGACACTCGAGGGGGAGGCTTCGTCAGGGCTCCACTGCACCTGCGGGTCGACGTACCCCTCGAGGTTGGAGTCACCCTCGCCGAGCGGCCAGCCGTAGTTGTTGCCGGGCTCGATCCGGTTGACCTCGTCCCAGACCTGGGAGCCGAACTCGCTCGCCCACAGCCGATCCTGGTCGTCGAAGGCGAGGCCCTGCACGTTGCGGTGGCCCTTCGTCCAGACCGGTGACTGCTCGTCGGGGTTGCCGGGCGCCGGGTCGCCCTCGGGAGTGATGCGCAAGATCTTGCCGCCGAGCGAGTCGTCATCCTGCGAAAGGTCTTCGTCACCAGTCTCACCAGTGGAGACGTAGAGAAAACCGTCCGGTCCGAAGGCGAGTCGACCCCCGTCGTGGATGTCGCCGTTCGGGATGCCGGTCAGGATCGGCTCGATGCCGGAGATCGAGCTGCCGTCGAACCTCAGCGACAGCACTCGGTTGTCCTCTGCCGTGGTGACATAGACGAACACCCGCTGGTCGGTCGCGAAGTCGGGTGACACGGCGAGCCCCAACAGGCCGCCTTCGGACGTCGGTGCGGTCTCGTCGATCGTGCCGACCTCGCGCACGCTCGCGCCGTCGATGAGCGATATCGTCCCGAGGTCCCGCTGGGTCACCAGTGCGGTGCCGTCGGGAAGGAAGCCCAGCCCCCACGGTGCTGCGAGGTCGGAGGCGATGGTGCCCGCAACTCGCACCGGGTCGTTCGGGTCGATGGTTGGCGTGTTGTCGGTCTGGGTCTGGGTCTCGGTGACCGTGACGGTGCCCGGGTCCGTGGGACGTTCGTCGTTGCTCTGTGTGGCGGAATCGCACGCCGCGAGGAAGCAGGCAAGCACGGTCGCACAGGCGAGGGTCGTCGTCCGTGTTGGCGTCGGCCGTCGCAGCGTCATGGGCCCCATGGTCGCAGAGCAGGTCGTAGAACAGGGAGACCGCCGTCCGACCGCGCCGGTGGCTGTGCAGCCGGTGGCTGTGCACGTTCGCGGAGCAGCGCATGTCCGCGAACGTGCCAACCGGGGACAGTCAGCTCATGCCGTCCGCTGTCGCGGCACTCGCTCTGGACGGGCCGCGAGAAATGCCTCGACCTCTTCACGCTCAAGCCGTCGCTGCGCGAGGACAGCTGATGCGTGGCGGGCGTTGCGAACGGCCACTTGTTGGTCGGCTGGCCACCAGTGCCTGATCTTCCACATGGTCCCTCCCTCCGAGGGTGATGAGCGACGGATGCAACGCTAGGGAGCGCTTGCTTCCGCGTCGTGTCGCCGGTGTGAAATCGCTGTAAATACTTTAAGTGGAGTAACCAACTCTATAATGCGCGCCGCCTTTGCACCAGCCTTAGGACCTTGCGGCGCCGTTAGGGTTTCCCGGGTGAAGGTTCTCGTGCCGTTCTCGCCTGCTGAGCTCGACGACGTGCCTGACCGTTTCGAGGTCATGTACGCCGACGCGATCGAGCAGTGGCCGGCCTCGGTGGCCGATGCCGAGTTCTACGTCCCCACCTACCGGTTCACACCTCAGGTGTTCGAGGTGATGGCACAGCTGCCGTCCTTGACCACGGTGCAGCTCCTCACCGCCGGTTTCGAGCACGTGCTGCCTCACCTCCCCGACGGCGTGATGCTCTGCAACGGCGCGGGCATCCACGATGCGGCCACGTCGGAGCTCGCCGTCGGACTGATGATCAGCGCTCAGCGGCGGCTCGGCGAGCTGGCCCGGCTGCAGGCCGAGCGGCAATGGGACCAGCAGATGTCGTCCTCACTGGCCGACCGGCGGGTGCTGGTGATCGGCGCCGGAAACATCGCTCGCGCGCTTCAGCGTCGGCTGGCCGGTTTCGAGTGCGAGGTCACCTTGGTGGGTCGAAGCCCTCGCGCTGGGGTCCGGGGCATAGGAGAACTTCCCGAGCTGTTGCCGTACGCCGAGATCGTGGTGCTGATCGTCCCACTCACGGCCGAGACCACCGGGCTGGTCGACGCGCGGTTCCTGGCCCAGCTGCCTGACGGCGCGTTAGTGGTGAACGTGGCGCGCGGGGCCGTGGTAGTCACGCAGGACCTGGTCACCGAGGTCGCCAGCGGTCGGCTTCGCGCCGCCTTGGACGTCACCGACCCTGAGCCGTTGCCTGCCGATCATCCGCTGTGGACGATCCAGGGAGTCACCATCACCCCTCATGTCGGAGGGGCAGCCACGTCGCTGTGGCCGCGTGCTCACCGGCTCGTCGCCGATCAGCTGCGTCGGCTGGCGGCTGGTCAGCCGCTGGCTCACGTAGTCGTGCCCCCGGCTTAGTCGGCCTCAGCCACCCGTCGGACCAGCTCCTCGACCATCACGCGCTCGGACTCGTAGTAGTCCAGCCCCCAGTCGGCAACCATCCGGGGGTACCGGAACCGGTCGACGGGACTGTCCGGGTCCACGATCAGTGAGTCGCGGACGGCCTGTAGCTCCGCACGCCGCTCGGCAAGCAGAGCGAGGTAGTCCTCCAGCAGCGCCCCCGATGTCTCCGGCTCGACGAGGTGTCCCATCAGCAGACGCAGGGCAATGGGATGTTTCAGTGCCGGGAACTCGACCGGGGCAGTGCCCAAACAGGATTGGAGATCGCGACGGCCGGCCGCGGTGATCTGGTAGCGCCGAGTGCTACGGGTCGGTGCCGTGGTGTCCTCGCGCGCCTGCACAAGTCCGAGCTCCGTCAGCCCCGCCAGCTCGGTGTAGACCTGACTCATCGCCGTTGAGACCCAGTAGAACCGAAGCGTCCGGTCCGCACGCTGCTTGAGCTCGTAGCCGCTTCGGTCGTCGCCGAACGACAACAGGCCGAGCAGCGCGTATGACGTCGTGGGCAGGTCTTGACTCATGATGCGTCAAGGGTACTGTTCCTACTAGGAATACACCGTCTCTTGTGCGTATGAGTGGAGGATTCTCGATGTCCGACTCGGTGGTCTTGATGATCGGCACTCGCAAGGGGCTGTGGCTGGCGCGTTCGGATGCGGCGCGCGAGTCCTGGTCGCTCGACGGCCCCAACTTCTTGATGAACGAGGTCATTGCCTGTGCGATCGACCAACGTGGCGGTCGGACACGGCTGCTCGCGGGAGCGATGAGCAGCCACTTCGGTCCTCAGGTCTTCCGCTCCGACGACGGCGGGGCGACGTGGGACGAGACTCCCAACGGCGCGATCCGCTTCCCCGCGGACACCGGCACCTCGCTCGAGCAGGTCTGGCAGCTGACCCCGGGTCTCGAGAGCGAGCCCGACGTCGTGTACGCCGGCACGCAGCCGTCGGCGTTGTTCCGCAGCACCGACCGCGGCGAGACGTTCGAGATGGTGCGCTCCTTGTGGGACCACCCGCACCGCGAGCAGTGGGGAGCGGGGTTCGGCGGACAGGCCATCCACACGATCCTCCCTGGTGTCACGGACCCCAACGCGATGACCGTGGCGATGTCGACGGGCGGCGTCTACCAGACCGCCGACGGTGGGCGGTCGTGGGCGCCGGCGAACGTCGGCGTGAAGGCGTACTTCCTGCCCGACCCCTGGCCGGAGTTCGGGCAGTGCGTCCACAAGGTGGCACGCAACCCCGACCGGCCGGAACGGATGTACATCCAGAACCATCACGGCGTCTACCGCACAGACGACGGCGGAGCGCACTGGACCTCCATCGCCGACGGACTCCCTAGCGACTTCGGTTTCCCGATCGCGGTCGATCCGCACGACCCCGACTCGGTCTACGTCTTCCCCTTGGTCGCAGACTCTGAGCG
>JBPCND010000213.1:0-20698 GCA_051001655.1 Nocardioides sp.
CGTCTTGGTGGTTTGGAGATTTGCGTAAGAGAAAGACTCGAGGAGGGCCAAGAGAAAACAGAACCCCCTCCGAAACGGGGAGGGCGGGATCCGGTTCTGTATGCCCGACGCCTGGGAGCTCAGCGCCCCGCCGCGAAGGCGGCACAGGCGAGCGCCCCCGCCCGCAGTTGGGAGGACCAGCGGACGGGAGCGCTGTGCGGACTCCGATGCCGGAACCGCACGGAGCGTGTTGTACCCCCGAACCGTTCCGCCATGCGAGTCATGCAAGCCGTGCGAGCGTTCACCGGACTCGATCGAGCACGGCACGCTCCTGCTCCTCGGTGAGGCCGGTGCCAGCGGGCGCGTCGACCGTCCGCGTCCACTCCAGGGTGTCGCGGATGGTGTCCGTCAATGGCCGAGGTGAGAGCCCAGTGGAGAAAGCCCGAGACGGATCGGCCGCCAACATCCACGCGCCGGGGTCATTGCCGCTCCACAACGGAAAGGCGTCCATCAGATCGAGGTCCTCGACGACGGCGGGTTCCACCCACAGAAGGGTCGTGCCGGGCGGCGCGACAGCCTCTGCGATGGCCTCCATCTGTTGCCTCCAGGTGTACGGCGGCGCCGGGCTGGCCGCGTGGAACGCGCCGGTGTGGCCGTCCTCGAGCAGGCGCGCCATCCATCCACCCATGTCGCGAGCGTCTATGACCTGCGCCGGGGCGTCGGCGGGCCCGGGAACCGGCACCTCTCCCCCGCGGGCGATCCAGGCCACCCACCACGGGAAGCGCCAGGTGTAGTCGTCGGGACCGACGACGTACGTCGGACGCACCAGCACCGTCCTCGGGCCGTGCCGCTCGACGGCGGCTCGTTCGCACAGGACCTTCAGACCGCCGTACGTCTCGCCGGTAACCTCCTCGACCCCCGGGTCGTCCAGCTCGACCAACGCTGCATCCTCGGTGATGCCAGGACCGTCCGGGTCGGCATAGACCGAGACGCTCGAGACCAGGAGGTGATGTCCCCCGCGGTCGCCGAGGGCGTCCGCGAGCGCATGGACCTGACGCGGCACGTAAGCGCACGTGTCGACCGTCGCGTCCCACTCCCCGTCGGCGAGGGCGGACAGGTCATCGTCGCGGTCACCGATCCGGTGCTCGACGTCGGGGAACAGGTCCAGCCCGGTCTGCCCACGGTGCAAGAGCGTCACCTCGTGGTCACCTGCCAGGGCCTGCTCCACGACGTGCTTTCCGACGAACCGGGTCCCACCGATCATGAGGATCCGCATGACGGACACCGTAGCGCCGTACCGAGGATTTCCGACGAGTCAGCTGGCCTCAGTCCTCGTCGTCAGTGGTGGCCTCACCGTGCGTGCCGGGGCGCGGCGCCCAGGGCAGCTCCTCGGCAGGACGGACCACGATCAGCTTGTCGCCGCGGGCCAGCTGCGTCACGGCCGGGTCGAAGTAGCGGTGCACCGTGCCGTCCCGGACCACGGCGATGACCTGGTCGGGCAGGTTCTGGGGCTGCTTGCCGACCTCGGGGACGAGCAGCTCGCGCTCGGCGACCTCGAGCCCCTGGCCATAGGTCAGCAGATCCTCCATCACGGACCCGAGCGTCGGGCTCAGCGTCGAGAGTCCCAGGAGGCGGCCGACCGCGTCGGATGAGGTGACGACCGAGTCGGCTCCGCTCTGCCGGACGAGGGGCACGTTGTCCTGCTCGCGGACCGCAGCCACGACGTAACAGTCCGAGTTGAGCTGGCGGACGTTGAGCGTCGACAGCACCGTCGAGTCGTCGCGGTCGGTGGTGATGATGACCTGTTTGGCCTCTGCGACGCCGGCGCGGCGGAGCACCTCACGCCGGGTGGCGTCGCCGGTGACGACTGCGAGCCCGTCCTCGTGGGCCTCCCCCAGCGCTGTGCTGGAGGGGTCCACGACGACGATCGACTCCTTGCTGAAACCGTTGTTCAGCAGGGTCTCGACCGCGCTACGGCCCTTCGTGCCGTAGCCGATGACGACGACGTGACCATCCATGTTCTTCCTCCACCGGGCGGCCCGGAACATCTCACGGCCCTGGTTCGCGAGGACCTCGATCGTGGTGCCGATCAGCAGGACCAGGAACCCGATGCGCAAGGGGGTGATGACGAACGCGTTGACCAACCGGGCGGTCGAGGACACCGGAGCGATGTCGCCGTAGCCGGTGGTGCTCAACGTGACCGTCGTGTAGTAGATCGCGTCTGCCAGGTCGACGGCGTAGTCAGGCGGGTCGTTTCCGTCGCGGTAGTGCTCACGGTCGAACCAGACCAGCGCGACGGTGAACCCGAGGATCGCGAAGGCCAGCAGCACTCTGCGGGTCAGCTCCCACCACGGCGACCTGCTGATGGCGGGAAGTCGCAGCCGACCGCGGTGCTCGGTCGTCTCCTCCTCTGGCACGCTCAGAATCTACGGCACCACCACACGGATCTAGCGCACGACGTCGCCGTAGATCACCGTGGTTGCCCGTTCACCCTCGGGGCCCTCCCCGGTGCCGGCACTCAGCGAGATGAACCGGAACTGGTCTCCGGACTCCGGGATGGACCCTGATCCTTGAGTACGACGCCACGTCCCGCACAGGACACCGTCCTCGACGTCGCCTCCCTGGTCCTCGACTCCCTCGCCGCTCAGGCACAGCCGGCTCGTGTCCGCGTCGTAGCTGTCCACGGTGGCCGTGGACCTGGTTGCCGTGTCCGGGCCGATCACGACGCCGAGCAGGTAGCCGCCCAGGACGCACAACACCCCTCCGGCAACGGCCACCGGCGTGGGCAGGTTGACGTTTCCCATGAGGCACAAAGTACGGGGCTGGCGAGACGTTCCGGGGTCAGGGTCGCAGCCCCACGGCGTCGTGTCGCCAGAAGACGTCGGGATAGACCAGTGCACCGGTGAGTGAGGCGTCGTACGTCGGACGCCGCCATGCCTGGAACGCGTGCTCGGGAATCCGCACAGAGGGAGACGTGAAGCCCCACGTGCCTGCAGCGACGAACCCGAGCCTCCGGTAGTAGGCAGGGTCTCCCTCGAGGAACACCAGCGGCTCCGGCCTTCCGGTCAACAGCTCCAGGCTCTGATGGACGAGGGCACGTCCGACGCCGCAGCGTTGTCGGTGCGGCCGGACCGACACGGGGCTGAGCACCAGCACCTCGACCAGACGATCCGGTGCGTCCACCCAGCCGCGGGTGAAGCTCAGGTGGCCGATCACCTCCCCGGTGTCCTGCTCGACTGCGACGAAGGACAGCCCGAGCCAGGCATGGTCCGCACGCATCGCATCGAGCAGCTGGGAGACCTCCTCACCCCCGAAGGCCTCCGTGACCACTCGTCGCGTGGTGTCGACGTCGCCCGTCTCCTCCGGACGCACGACCACCTCGCTCATCGGGGACGCCGTCCGTCCCGCTGGCGGCTCCTCGCATCCTTGAGCCGGGGCGCACGCAGCCGGGCGGCCTTCCGCGAGGCGATCCACGCGGACTCACGTCGGAGGCGTTGCCAGCTCTCCCAGCGTCGCAGCCCCAGTGTGCCGTCCTCGAGAGCGGCCCGAACGGTGCAGCCGGGCTCCGTGACATGCGCACAGTCGTCGAAGCGGCACTGGGCGGCCAGCTTCTCGATGTCGGCGAAGGTCCCGGCCAGACCCATGCCGACGTCGATCAGTCCCACGCTCCGCAGGCCGGGGGTGTCTACGACGACGCCGCCAGCGGGCAGGACCACCAGCTCACGCCGCACGGAGGTGTGCCGGCCGCGGCCGTCGTCGCGGATCGCTCGGGTGGTGAGCACCTCCGCCCCGACGAGGGCGTTGGTGAGCGTTGACTTGCCGTGCCCCGACGTACCGATGAGGGCCATGGTGTGCCGCCCGGACAGGAGCTCGTGCACCCGGTCCAGCCCCTCCCCGGTCACCACGCTGATTTCGATCACCTCGACGCCGGGCGCCACCTCGCGCACGTCCGCGGCGACCTCGGCCGCGTCGCTGACGAGGTCGGCCTTGGTCAGCAGCAGGACCGGCCGAGCGCCACTGTCCCAAGCGAGGGTCAACAACCGCTCGATCTTGGTGGCCGCAGGGAGGGGGTGCAACGAGACGACGACGCCCACGAGGTCGACGTTGGCGCAGATGACCTGTCCTTCAGCCTGCTTGCCCGATGTCGCCCGCACCACAGCGGTCCGCCGGGGCAGGATGTGCTCGACGGTGGCGCGATCGTCTGGCCACGTCCTCATCACGCACCAGTCACCCGCGGCCGGAGCGGCAAGCGGATCGTGCGCGATGTCGGCCAGCAGGCAGCCACCCCACGACGCCCGGCACGGCCCCCCCTCGCTGAGGAGCGAGGCGACGCCGCGGTCCACGCGCATGACCCGTGCGACCACGGCGTCCGCCGTGTCCCAGGGCGCGAAGGACGCAGCCGTCGCCGCGTCGTATCCGATCGTCTCGAGCACTCCCGGAATGTACGTCCGGTGCCCGTCGACCGCATCCGCATTTCCCGGACCGTCAGCGCGCCGGCCGGCCGAGCTCGTCGTGCGAGATCTGCTCGGCCAGGGCGTCCGCCTGCGCGTCGTGCTCGTGCCCCTCGTCGTACTGCGAGAGCACGACCGTCTCGTCGGCGGGGTCGGGGAACCGCTTCTGCTCCTCCTGGTCGCGCCGTAGCCGGCTCATCATGGCGCGGAGTCGCAAGGTGCGGATCACCTCGGTCCGTGCTCGGGCTGTCTCGCTCTCGGGCCAGAGCCGGTCGAACGCCGCGTTGACGGCCGCGCCGATCAGGACGGCGATCGAGAGCACGTAGAGCCACAGCATCACGACGATGGGAGAGGCCAGGGGGCCGTAGATGGAGGTGGACTCCCCCGCCGTCACGGTCAGCAGCCAGCGCAGCAGGTAGGAACCGAAGATCCAGAAGACCATCGTGAGGACCGCACCCGGGATGTTGTAGCGCCAGGAGGTCCGGACGGGGACGGACACGTGGTAGAGCGTGGCGAGGAAGCAGATGCACAGCACCAGGACGGTGGGCCAGTAGAGCTCGTTGAGGAAGTCCGCACGTGCCGGGATGAGGCGGTCGACCAGTCGTGGTCCGGCGACCACCAGCGGGATGGTCACGACACCGGTGAGCAGCCCCATGACGTAGAGCCCGAAGGACAACATCCGGGTCTTGACCACGCCCCGGTGGCCGCCGAGGCCGTACATGATCGTGATGGTTTCGACGAAGACGTTGAGCGCCCGCGAGCCTGACCACAGTGCCAGGATGAATCCGATGGAGATGATGTCGAACCGGCCCGGTCCGAGCACGTCGTCGAGGGTGGGCCTGACGATCGCGTCGACGGTGGGCTCGGTCAGCGCGCGGGAGGAGAACTCGAGGATCGAGGTGCGGATCTGCTCGACCTGCCGCGTGGAGAAGCTGGAGAACACGTAGCCGATCGAGCCGGCCAACCCGAAGACCAGCGGTGGGAGCGAGAGCAGCGCGAAGAAGGCGGCCTCGGCTGCCAGCCCGGTGACCCGGTTGCGGAAACAGGTGCCGACGGTCGAGACGACCAGCCGCCACAGGGTGTCCCGGAAGGAGACCCACCATGGCACGGCGGCAGCACCGGGACTCGCCGCGTCTCCTGCCATCCCTCTACGGTAGGCCACCACACGCCGACCTACGTCTCGCCACGTCCACACCGGCCCGAGTCGGCGCGTCCGCACGTCCACACCGGGCCGAGTCGGCGCGTCCGCACGCCTGGCGCCTGTCTGGAAAGTCAGGTGAGGTGAAGTCCGGGGTAGAGCGGGTGCTCGTCGAGCATCTCCGCACTGGCCGCCTTGGTCCGGTCGGCCACCCCGTCGGCGAGGGTGTACGTCGCCTTCGAGGGGGCGCCGGCCTTGGTGGTGCCGGGTGTGGTGTTGGAGAGTACGTCGACCACGAGCTGGGCCACCGTGTCGAACTCGTCGTGTCCGAAGCCACGTGTGGTCAGCGCCGGCGTACCGAGCCGGATGCCTGAGGTGTACCACGCACCGTTGCTGTCCGACGGGACGGAGTTCCGGTTGGTGACCACTCCGGCGTCAAGCAGCGCCGTCTCGGCCTGCCGTCCGGTCAGGCCGAAGGACGACACGTCGAGCAGGACGAGGTGGTTGTCCGTGCCTCCGGTGACCAGGTCCGACCCGCGGGAGAGGAATCCCTCGGCGAGCGACTTCGCGTTGTCGGCGATGTGCTGTGCGTAGTCGGCGAAGGACGGCTGGCGGGCCTCCGCCAGTGCCACCGCCTTCGCAGCCATCACGTGGGAGAGCGGTCCGCCGAGCACCATCGGGCAACCGCGGTCGACCGAGTCGGCGTACTCCTTCTGCGCCAGGACGAGGCCGCCGCGGGGACCGCGCAGGGACTTGTGGGTGGTCGTTGTGGTGACGTGCGCGAAGGGGACCGGGTTCTCGTCGCCGGTGAAGACCTTGCCGGCGACGAGCCCGGCGAAGTGCGCCATGTCGACCATCAGCGTGGCGCCCACCTCGTCGGCGATCTCCCGCATCTTCGCGAAGTCCACCCGCCGCGGGTACGCGGAGTAGCCGGCGATCAGCACCAGCGGCCGGAACTCCCGCGCCGCATCGGCGACCCGGTCGTAGTCGAGGAGCCCGGTCTCGGGATCGGTGCCATAGGAACGCTGGTGGAACATCTTCCCGCTGATGTTGGGCCGGAAGCCGTGGGTGAGGTGGCCGCTGGCGTCCAGCGACATCCCGACCATCCGCTGTTTGCCGAGCTCGGCACGCAGCGACTCCCAGTCGGCCTCGGACAGGTCGTTGACCGACCTGACAGCATGCTTCTCCAGCGCCGGCGACTCGACCCGATGGGCCAGGATCGACCAGAACGCCACGAGGTTGGCATCGATGCCGGAGTGCGGCTGCGCATAGGCGTACGGCGCGCCGAACAGCTCGCGGGCGTGCTCGGCCGCGAGCGCCTCCACCGTGTCGACGTTCTGGCAGCCGGCATAGAACCGGTGGCCGATCGTGCCCTCGGCGTACTTGTCGGAGAGCCAGGTGCCCATCGTCAGCAGCACCGCCGGCGAGGCGTAGTTCTCTGAGGCGATGAGCTTCAACGAGGAACGCTGGTCGGCCAGCTCGGCCCGCGTCGCCTCCGCCACACGAGGTTCGACCGCGGCGATCACCTCCAACGCGGCGTTGTAGGCGGTGCTGGCCCGAGCAGCCAGGTCGTCGCAGCCGGTGCGGAGGCTGTCGGTCAGGGAGCCGTCGGTCATGACGACAGCCTAGTGAGGCCGGCTCCGTGGCTGATCCGCCAGGTCGGACGTACCGAATCCCGGACTGCTGTCTCGCTGCATGAGATTCGCAGTTGTGGACATGACGTCCGGAATGTGAGACTTATGTCCATGGTCACTGCTGCAACGACGACGTACCTCGTGGTTCGACGCCACGTGGACCTCGGGCGCACCCGCAGCATGATGTGTATGTCCTGGCACCGATGACAGCCACCAGCTGACCGCCGGCTCCGACGAGTCGTGCGTCTCGAACCCAGGAACGCGAGCCATGACCACCTCGAACCCCCCTGCACGCCAGTCCGATCCGTCCGGTCACGCCCGACCCAAGCGTGGCGAGGGGCAGTGGGCGCTCGGCTACCGCGAGCCGCTCAATGCGAACGAGCAGTCCAAGAGGGACGACAACCCGCTCAACGTGCGGGCGCGCATCGAGAACATCTACGCGCACCGGGGATTCGCCTCGATCGACGGCGGTGACCTGCGTGGCCGGTTCCGCTGGTGGGGCCTCTACACCCAACGCAGGCCCGGGCTCGACGGCGGCAAGACCGGAGCGCTCGAGCCGGAGGAGCTCGACGACGAGTTCTTCATGCTGCGGGTGCGCACGGACGGCGCGCTGTTGGACGCGGACCAGCTGCGCGCGCTGGGCAGCGTGTCCACGGAGTTCGGCCGCGACACCGCCGACATCACCGACCGGCAGAACATCCAGTACCACTGGATCCGGATCGAGGACGTGCCGGCGATCTGGGGGCGGTTGGAGGCCGTCGGGCTGCAGACCCAGGAGGCCTGCGGCGACTCCCCTCGCGCGATCCTCGGCTCCCCGGTGGCCGGCGTGGCCGCCGACGAGATCATCGACGGGACCACGGCGATCGAGGCGATCACCGAGCGCTACCTCGGCGACCCGGAGTTCTCGAACCTCCCGCGCAAGTTCAAGACCGCGGTCACCGGCCACCCCAGCCACGACGTCGCGCCCGAGGTGAACGACGTCTCGTTCGTCGGCACGGTCCACCCCGAGTACGGCCCCGGGTTCGACCTCTGGGTCGGCGGCGGGCTGTCCACCAACCCGATGCTCGCCCAGAAGCTGGGCGTCTGGGTGCCACTCGACGAGGTGGCCGACGTGTGGGAAGGCGTCATCTCGGTCTTCCGCGACTACGGCTACCGCCGGCTGCGCTCGCGGGCGCGGCTGAAGTTCCTTGTCGCTGACTGGGGCGTTCAGAGGTTCCGTGAGGTCCTCGAGTCGGAGTACCTCCACCGGTCGCTGGTCGACTGCCCGTCGCCGCCCACCCCACTCCGCTCCGGGGACCATATCGGCGTGCACGCCCAGAAGGACGGCCGCTTCTACGTCGGAGCCGCCCCCACGGTCGGCCGCATCAACGGCCAGGTGCTCTCCCGGCTCGGAGACCTCGTCGAGCAGTACGGCGCCGCGGGGGTCCGGCTGACGGCGTACCAGAAGCTCGTCGTCCTGGGGGTCGAGGCCGACCGAGTCCTTTCCCTGCTGACCGACCTCGACGCCATCGGACTCTCGGCCCGTCCCTCGAGCTGGCGCCGCTCGACGATGGCCTGCACCGGCATCGAGTTCTGCAAGCTCGCGATCGTCGACACCAAGGATCGGGCTGCCGATCTGGTGGCCGAGCTGGAGCGCCGGTTCCCCGACATCGACACCGAGATCAGCGTCAACGTCAACGGCTGTCCCAATGCCTGCGCCCGCACCCAGGTCGCCGACATCGGCCTCAAGGGGCAGCTCGTGCTCGACGCAGAAGGCAACCAGGTCGAAGGGTTCCAGGTCCACCTCGGTGGCGGCCTCGGCCTCGACCCGGGCTTCGGGAAGAAGCTCCGAGGGCACAAGGTCACGAGTGCCGGTCTCGACGACTACGTCTCCCACATGGTCACGGCCTACCTCCTCGACCGTGCGGAGGGCGAGCGGTTCGCCTCATGGGTGGCTCGTGCCGACGAGGACCTGCTCCGGGGTGCGGGTCTCGACAAGCTCGACCACCGGCAGCTCGAGGTGGCGAGGTGAGCGAGCGTGCGGTGCCCTTCCACTGCCCCTACTGCGGTGACGAGCTGCTCCGACCGCATGTGGCGGACCAGGGCACGGGCCATGGCCAATGGGAGTGTCGCGCGTGCCTGCGGGCGTTCTCGCTGCAGATGTTGGGCATGATTCCACGCGGGGGCTCCGCCCCCGTGGACCCCCGAAACCATCCACGCGGGGGCTCCGCGTGACGGCGGCCACGACGACGGCGGCACGTTCCTTCCGCGGCACCAGCACAGCGGGTCGCAGCGAGCCCGAGCTGAAGGAGCTGGTGCGCCACGCCGGAGCCGAGCTGGAGCTCGCGCCCGCCGAGGACATCGTCGAATGGGCCGTGGCCACGTTTGGCGCGCGCTTCGCCATCACCTCCTCGATGGGCGACGTGGTCCTCTCCCACCTGGCCGGATCGGTGGCGCCCGGGATCGATATCCTCTTCATCGACACCGGTTATCACTTCGCCGAGACGGTCGGGACCCGCGACGCCGTCGAGGCGACGCTGCCGGTGAACCTGGTCAACATCACGCCCCGACAGTCGGTGGCGGAACAGGATGCGGCGTACGGCCAGGACCTCTTCTCCCGCGACCCGGACCTGTGCTGTGCCCTTCGCAAGGTCAAGCCGCTGCAGGACGCGCTCACCGGCTACGACGCCTGGGCGACGGGCCTGCGCCGCGACGAGACGCACAACCGCGTGATCGCACCGGTGATCGGCTGGGACGACGTGAAGCGCAAGGTCAAGGTGTCGCCTCTGGCCCGATGGACCGGTGCGGATGTCGACAGGTACGTCGCCGAGAACGGCGTCCTGGTGAACCCGCTGCAAGACGACGGATACCCCTCGATCGGCTGCTGGCCCTGCACACGCCGCGTGGCGCCGGGCGAGGACCCACGCAGCGGACGTTGGGCCGGGACCGGCAAGACCGAGTGCGGGATCCACACATGAGCCACTCATCCACCCACGTGACCCACGGCGACAGCGTCGTCGCCAACGCTTCACACTCTCCCCGCAAGGAAGGCGGCGTCACACCATGACCGCTCCAGCACTGGTAGCCCTGGCCCACGGCAGCCGCGATCCACGCTCGCCAGCGACGATCAGGTCACTCGTCGAAGAAGTCCGCTCGCTCCGGCCGGATCTGCGCGTCGAGCCCGCGTTCCTCGAGCTCTCCAAGCCCTCCTTCGGCACGGTCGTCGATCGGCTGGCCAGGGCCGGATACGACGAGATCGTCGTCGTACCGTTGCTGCTCACAGACGCGCACCACGCCACGGTGGACGTCCCCGAGGCGATCGCAGAGTCCCTGGCCCGGCACGCGGGACTCCGGATCCGTGCCACCAAGGTGCTCGGCCTGGAGCCCGGCTTCCTCGAGGTGCTCGACCGACGGCTGCGGACCGCTCTCAAGGACGCTCGGGTGCGCGAGCTCGACGCCCTCGTCCTAGCCGCGGCGGGATCCTCGGACGCGCTGGCCAACCAGGCCGTCGCCCGACTGGCTCGATTGTGGAGCTCGCGGCACAAGCTGCCCACCGTCGCGGCGTTCGCGTCCGCCGCGCCCCCGACGACCGGTGAGGCCGTCCGGGCGTTCCGGGGCGAGGGTCGCCGACACATCGCCGTCGGATCGCTCTTCCTGGCCCCCGGACTCCTTCCGGACCGCGCGGCAGAGCTGGCCCTCGAGGCGGGGGCCGTCGCTGTATCCGCGCCGCTGGGGGCCGACCCGGAGGTGGCCCGGACGGTCCTGGCCCGCTACGCCGTCGGAGCCGTCGAGCTCGTCCCGGTCTGACCTGCCCGCCCGCTCCGGTCAATCGGTCGGTCGGTCGGCAGTTTCCCAGGGGATGCAGGATGTTTGAACCTCCCCACGGCAAGCACGCCATGGGGAGGTTCAGATTGCCATGGGGAGGTGCGGGCGGGGGGCCGACCGGATCGAAGACCTCCCACGCCATGGCCGACCGGGCCACATAGGCTGGCCCCATGAGCCAACACTTCGACGTTGTCGTCCTGGGAGCCGGCCCCGGTGGGTACGTCGCTGCCATCCGTGCCGCCCAGCTCGGCAGGTCCGTGGCCGTGGTCGAGCAGAAGTATTGGGGCGGTGTCTGCCTCAACGTCGGCTGCATCCCCTCGAAGGCCCTGCTGCGCAACGCCGAGCTGTCGCACATCCTGACCCACGAGAAGGACAAGTTCGGGATCACCGGCGACGCGTCGATGGACTACTCCCCCACCCACGCGCGCAGCCGCAAGGTGTCGGAGGCCATCGTCAAAGGCGTCCACTTCCTGATGAAGAAGAACAAGATCACCGAGGTCGACGGATGGGGCACCCTGACCGGATCGAAGACGATCGAGGTCAAGGACTCCGACGGCAACGTGACCCAGGTGACCGGCGACAACCTGATCATCGCGACCGGCGCGACCACGCGGTTGATCCCCGGTACGTCGTTGTCGGAACGCGTCGTGACCTACGAGGAGCAGATCCTCGACGCCGAGCTGCCGGGCTCGGTCGTGATAGCCGGCTCCGGGGCCATCGGCGTCGAGTTCGCCTATGTGATGAAGAACTTTGGCGTCGACGTGACCATCGTGGAGTTCCTCGACCGGATGGTTCCGACCGAGGACCCGGAGATCTCCAAGGAGCTCCTCAAGCATTACAAGAAGCTCGGCGTGCAGGTGCTGCTGTCCACCAAGGTGGAGTCCATCGAGGACAGCGGTGACACGGACCAACCGGTCAAGGTCACGGTGTCCTCTGCCAACGGCGGTGACCGGCAGGTCCTCGAAACCGACCGGGTCCTCCAGGCGATCGGCTTCGCCCCACGGGTGGAGGGATTCGGGCTGGAAGACATCGGCGTGAAGCTGACCGACCGGGGTGCCATCGCGATCGACGAGCGGGGTCGCACCAACGTCGACGGCGTCTACGCGATCGGCGACTGCACCGGCAAGCTCATGCTCGCGCACACGGCAGAGGCGATGGGCATCGTGGCGGCCGAGACGATCACCGACGCGGAGACGATGGAGATCGACTTCGACATGATCCCGCGGGCGACGTACTGCCAGCCGCAGATCGCCTCCTTCGGCTACAGCGAGGAGCAGGCGAAGGGGATGGGGTACGACGTCAAGATCGCCAAGTTCCCCTTCACCGCCAACGGCAAGGCCAAAGGACTCGGCGACGAGACAGGCTTTGTCAAGATCGTGGCCGACGCGAAGTACAACGAGATCATCGGCGCGCACATGATCGGACCCGATGTCACCGAGCTGCTGCCTGCGCTGACGCTGGCCCAGCGCTGGGACCTCACCGCCGACGAGGTGGCGCGCAACGTGTTCGCCCACCCGACCCTCGGCGAGGCGGTCAAGGAAGCCGTCGAGGGCATCGCCGGCCACATGATCAACCTGTGACCCTGACCGAGAGCGGTCGCCACCTTCGCGGGTCGATCATCGGCACGTGACGCCGACGATCGACCCGTCAGCAGTGGACGCGCAGGCCACCGATCCCGCCCGGCGCACCGCAGGTGCGGACGCTCAGGTGGCGAGGAGGCGTTCGCGCTCCACGGCCACGTCGAAGTCGGCGACCGGCCAGGCGGGGTCCAGGGAGTCGAGGGTCTCGTGCAGCAGCGTGGCGACCGCCCAGTTGCGATACCACTTCCGGTCCGAGGGAATCACGTGCCAGGGCGCGGCCCCGGTGTTGCAGCGGTCCAGCGCGAGGGCGTAGGCGTGCTGGTAGTCCGGCCAGAGCTTGCGCTCGTCGACGTCGCCCGGGTTGAACTTCCAGTGCTTCTCGGGGTCGGCCAGCCGCTCCAGCAGCCGCTCCCTCTGCTTGTCCGCGGAGATGTGCAGCATGCACTTCACGAGGACGG
This sequence comes from Nocardioides sp., assembly GCA_051001655.1. Classification (GTDB taxonomy): domain Bacteria; phylum Actinomycetota; class Actinomycetes; order Propionibacteriales; family Nocardioidaceae; genus Nocardioides_B. The sequence continues at coordinate 13,045 of JBPCND010000213.1, forward strand.
TGCCCCCCTCGACGAGCTCCTGCTCGAAGTCGTTGATCGCGTCGTACCGCCGCTCGATCTCCTCCGGCGCCGCGAGTTCGCGGACCCGCGCGATCAGCACGTCCTCGTAGTGGGAACGGTCGAAGATCCCGATCATCCCCGGACCCGGGAGCTCCCGTTCGACCCGCCACAGGAAGTCATGCCGCCGCTCGCTCCCGGTCGGCGCCTTGAAGGTCTTGATGTGCACGCCCTGCGGGTCGAACAGGCCGACCGCGTGGCGCATCACCCCGCCCTTGCCGGAGGTGTCCATCCCCTGCAGCACCAGCAGGATCCGCCGCGTCCCACCGGTCTTGCCGTCGGCGAACAGTCGTTCCTGCAGGTCGCCGAGCTGGTCCGCAAGTGCCGAGAGCGCCTTCTTCCCCTCGGACTTGCCACCGTCGAAGCCCGGGGTGCCGTCCGGCGGGTACGACGCCAGGTCGACGGGTCCGCGAGCAACCCGCAACGTCTCGCCCAGACCGACGGTGTGCTTGCTCGGTGTCATGCGAGCGAGTATCCCTCACGGACCAGCGGCACCAGCCGGCTGACGGCGCGTTGGCACTTCTTGCGATAGCCGCCGGCGAGGAGGGGCGGAGCCCACGAAGGTGGCGAACAGCTTGGCCCCGGCGCGGCGTGCCACAGCGAGGCGAGCGGGTGGGTCTTGCCGACGCCGTACCCCCCGTCGAGGTAGATCCCGCTCGGTGCGGCCGCGGACCGGCCGGCCCGGGAGCTCGCCGAGCAGCCGGTCGCGCGGCACCGCCGGGTCGCGCTCGCACAGCTGGATCGGCATCGGGGCATCGTAGGCTGCACGCGTGCGCCTGCCCGTGATGCCTCCGATCCAGCCGATGCTCGCCAAGTCGGTCAAGGGGATCCCCGACCCCGGCAAGCACGGCGGCCTGTCGTTCGAGCCGAAGTGGGACGGCTTCCGGTGCATCGTGTTCCGCGACGGCGACGAGATCGAGCTGGCCAGCCGCAACACGAAGCCGCTGACCCGCTACTTCCCCGAGGTGGTCGAGGCGATGCGTGCGACGCTGCCGGAACGTTGTGTCCTCGACGGCGAGCTGTTCGTCGCCATCGGAGACCGGCTCGAGTTCGAGAAGCTCCAGGAGCGGATCCACCCGGCCGACTCGCGGGTGCGGATGCTCGCGAAGGCGACACCGGCGGGGTTCGTCGCTTTCGATCTGCTCGCGATCGACGACGAGTCGTTGATGGATGAGGTGTTCGCCGTACGGCGGGCCCGTCTCGAGGGCGAGCTCGCCGGCGCCGTACCCCCGATCCACCTGACCCGCACCACCACGGACCCCGTCGAAGCTGAGGACTGGTTCAGCCGGTTCGAGGGAGCCGGGCTCGACGGGGTGGTGGCCAAGCCGTTGGACGCGACCTATCAGCCGAACGCCCGCACGATGCTGAAGATCAAGCACGAGCGGACCGCCGATGTCGTCCTGGCGGGCTACCGCCTCCACAAGACGTCGACGCCCGAGAAGCCGTTGCTCGGCTCGCTACTCCTCGGGCTGTACGACGGCGAGGGTCGCCTCCAGCACATCGGCGTCTCGGCCTCCTTCACCGCGCAGCGACGGGCGGAGCTGGTCGACGAGCTCGCGCCGCTGCTCGTCGACGACCTCTCCGAGCACCCCTGGGGCGAGTGGTCCGATGGGGCGATTGCGAACCCCGACCGGATGCCCGGCACGCAGAGTCGGTGGAGCGCCGGCAAGGACCTGTCCTTCGTGTCGCTGCGGCCCGAGCGGGTGCTGGAGGTCGGCTACGACCACATGGAGGGCTCGCGCTTCCGGCACACGGCGCACTTCAAGCGTTGGCGGACCGACCGCGACCCCGAGTCGTGCGGCTACCAGCAACTCGACGAGCCGGTGTCCTACGACCTTGCGGACGTTCTCGGCGTTCGGGACTAGGCTTGCGGGCATGAGTGAGACGACGTACGACGTGGTGCTCCTCGTCGAGCAGCCGCTGTCCCTCCAGGACGCCGAGCAGGTCCGCAGCCTGCACTCCGACGTCGCCGACCCGGTTCGGTACCACGTGCTCCTGCCGGTTGAGGACGCCGCCGCGCGAGTCGAGTCAGCCCTCGGGTCGATCGCCTCGAGCGAGGTGCTCGCGACCCCGTCGATGGTGATGGACCGGGAGAACATGGAGGCAGTGCAGCGCGAGCTCCTCGACGAGGCCCGTGGCGAGGTCAACGCCTGCGTCGAGCGGATGAGCAGGGTAGGAGCCGATGTCGTCGGCGAAGTGGTCACCGCTGACCCGGTGGACGCGCTCACCGCCAAGGTGGCGGAGGTGTCGGCAGCCGAGGCGATCATCTTGACCCGACCGCACGTCGTCGCCGAGTTCTTCCACCTCGACTGGACCTCCCGGGCCCGGCGCAAGCTGGGGGTGCCGGTGCTGCATCTGCTCGAGCACGAGAACTTCGACGAGCAGGCGGGCGGCGGCGAAGGCGTCACCGGCCTCTGACCCGCCTCACTCCCCGGTCGGACCGCCGGCGAGCTCGACGGCGACGTCGAGGTGGCCCGCATGCCGGGCGTACTCCTGAAGCACGTGGAAGCAGATCCACGCCAAGGTCGGCGGGTCCTCCTCGAACCGTCCACCGGTGGCTCCGACCGTGTCCAGGGGTGTCCCGCGCAGAATGTCGGTCGTCCGACCGCCCACGTCATGCATCATCCGCGCCAGCGCCTCGACCTCTACGTCCTCAGGCACGTGCCAGCGACCGTCCGGGCTGCCGCCGTCGCCGGCTCGGTCCCCCCACGGCGCCACGACGTCCTCGCCGAGGAAGCCCCAGACGAACCAACGCTGCTCCATGTGCGCGAGGTGACCGAGCAGCTCGATCGGCGTCCAGCCGGACGGAAGTCTCGACGTCCGCAGTTCCTCGTCGTTGAGTGCGGCGAGCTTCTCCAGGACCGTCCCGCGGTAGAAGTCGAGGTAGCGGGCAGACAGCAACGCCGGGTCGGAGGTGTCCGCAGCAGGCTCGGGGAACCTCATCTCGTCTCCTTCCGTGCGGGGCGCCCGCTGGTCGCCTGTCAAGGTATCGGGTGCTCCGTCCACCCGGCTCACACGCCGGAAGTCGCGGTTGCCGGACGGGGCCCCTCGGATGACTCACACTAGTTCTTTCCGACCCTGGGGGTAGCGCACGCATGATCAGGCCAACAGCAGTCCTGGCGCGAGCGACGGCGGCGGTCCTGACGACCCTGCTCGTCGCGCTGGCCACCGGTACGCCGGTCAGTGGCGACTCGTCGACGCTGCCCCTCGGGGACGCCGACCTCGTCGAGATCCGAAGCACAGAGGTCCTTGCGGAGGGGGTGACGCTCACGCGGATCACACGAGGGTTCGAGCCGGCGGCCGAGAAGGACATCGGCACGACGACCCGAGGGCCCTGGCGGGTGAACGTGCTGACGATCGACCCGGCCGTCGCGGCGGGCAGTCTGCAGGCGTCCTACGGCAGCGACCTGGCGACGGTCGAGCCGGTCGGTGCGATCGCGAGCGCCTCGGGAGCACTGGCTGCCGTCAACGCGTCCTTCTTCACCTTCACCGAGGACGAGCGCTACCCGGGTGACCCGGTGGGTGTCGGGTTGTACGGCGGGACGCTGCTCAGTGAGCCCTCGACCGTCTCGCCCGCGGAGGTCGTGTTCCTCGTGGACTCACGCACCAACCAGGCACGAATGGACAAGCTCACCTGGCAGGGCCAGATGGTGAACCGGCGTTCGCGAGCAGCACTGCCGCTGGAGTTCCTGAACCATCGCCCGGTGGTGCCACGGGGGTGTCGTGACCTCAAGAACCCTCGTCGATGCTTCCGCTCCGGTGACGTCGTGCGTTTCGCCTCCAGCTTCGCCGACAAGACCCCGAAGGGTCCTGGTGTGGAGGTGGTCCTCGGCCGGCATGGTTGCGTCGTCCGTCGTGAGATGACCCGCGGCACCGAGCTGAAGCCGCAGCAGTCCTCGGTGCAGGCGACCGGCCGTCAGTCCGTCCGGCTGCTGAGACTCACCCAGGACGGATGCCTCGCCTTCAAGTCGGTGCTGCGGGACACGGTGGGCAACTGGGTGGAGACCGGCGACTGGATGTCGGGGGTGAACGGACGTTTCCGGCTGACCGTCGCCGGCCGCTCGGTGGTCCCCCGAGGCACGACCGAGCTCTTCGAGCGCAACCCCCGCACGATCGCGGGACGGACGCGCGAAGGAGTGATCCTGCTCGTGACCATCGACGGACGCCAGAGCACCAGCGTGGGCACCACCCTCGACGAGACAGCAGCCGTGGCCCTGTCCCTCGGGATGCGCAACGCGGTCAACCTCGACGGTGGTGGATCGACCACGATGGTCGCGAACGGGGCGCTGGTCAACACCCCGAGCGGTGACGGCCAGGAGCGCGCGGTCGGCGACGCGTTGGTGTTCGTCCCTGCGCCCTGAGACGACGCCCGCCCGGGCGGCGATCAGGCGTCGTCCCAGTTGAGCGGATTCTTCCGGCTCGGCTGCACCCTGGGCGGCTCGCCCGGCATCTTCGGGTAGTCGGGCGGATAGGGCAGATCGGCGATCCCCCGCGCCACATCCTCGTCGTACGACGTGAGCAGCCCCTCGAGCGAGCACGGGTTGTCGTCGATGGCCGCATGCAGGTCTCCGCGCTCGGCCAAGCGCTCGGGCACGGTGAAGATGTTGAACCGTGCCGGGTCGTCGATCTCTGTCAGCTCCCCCCACTCGACCGGGGTGGACACCGGTGCTCCTGGTCTTGGACGCAGGCTGTAGGCGCTGGCGATCGTGCGGTCCCGGGCGTTCTGGTTGTAGTCGACGAAGACCCGCCCGCCACGCTCCTCCTTCCACCACTTGGTCGTCACGCCGGCGGTGCGGCGTTCGAGCTCGCGGCCGAAGGCGATCGCTGCATGCCGCACGTCGGCGAACTCCCACAGCGGCTCGATCCGGAGATAGACGTGCACTCCTCGGTTTCCGCTGGTCTTCGGGAAGCCGACCATGCCGAGGTCGGTCAGCAGGTCGCGAGCCACCAGAGCAACGCGTGCGGCGTCATGGAAGTCGGTCCCGGGCTGGGGATCGAGGTCGATGCGCAGCTCATCGGGATGGTCGTTGTCCTCCCGGCGGCAGGGCCATGGGTGAAAGGTGAGTGTCCCCATCTGCGCCGCCCAGGCCGCGACAGCGACCTCGGTGGGACAGATCTCGTCGGCGGTCCGCCCGGAGGGAAAGGTCACGGTCGCCGTGTCGACGTAGTCCGGCGCTCCCTTCGGCACCCGTTTCTGGTAGAACGCGTCGCCGTGCTCACCGGTCCTTGTCGCTAAGGTGACGCCCTCGCGGACGCCCTTGGGCCAGCGCTCCAGGGCAGTCGGTCGGTCGCGCAACGCGCGCATGATGCCGTCCTCGACGGCGAGGTAGTACTCCACCACCTGGAGCTTCGTGACCGCGGGAGTCGTCGCGGTCGCTTCGTAGATCACCCGGTCCGGGTTGGAGACGCGCAACGCGCGACCTCCCGCATCCACCTCGGTCGAGGGACTGGCCATGGGGACATCCAACCAGGCGCCGGCGACTGTTGGGCAGCGCTCGTAGGCTGGAGCTATGAGCTACCAGGTGTCGAAGAGTGACGAGGAGTGGCGCGAGCAGCTCTCTCCTCAGGAGTACGCCGTCCTGCGCAAGGCAGGCACTGAACAGCCGTTCACCGGGGAGTACACCGACACGGAGACGGTCGGTGTCTATCGGTGTCGCGCCTGCGAGACGGAGCTGTTCCGCTCGCAGACGAAGTTCGACTCGCACTGCGGCTGGCCGTCGTTCTACGCGCCGCTCGCCGAGGACCGGGTCGAGTACATCGAGGACAAGACGCTGGGCATGAAGCGGGTCGAGGTCCGGTGTGCAAACTGTGGCTCGCACCTCGGGCATGTCTTCGATGACGGCCACGGCACGCCGACCGGACAGCGCTACTGCATCAACTCCATCAGCCTCAACCTGGAGCCTCAGGGCTGACCCACCGGCCGAGTCGGCGCTTCTGCACGCCCCCGAGTCGGGGCCGAGTCGGCGCATCCGCACGCCTGCCTCAGTCGGAGAGCCCCCGGAGCGACGTCAGGGCCGAGTCGACCCGGACCACCCCGGCGCCGTACTCCTCGTCCATGCGGCGCTGGATCGAGCCGTCGTCGTGGACGACCTGGACGTTGACGACGTCTCGTCCCGCATCGGACGAGAGAATGCCGGGGATCTCCGTGAGCTCAGTCTGGATCCTGCGGAGCTCGGACTCCGTCCGCCGCGCCTCCGTGACACACAAGGCACCGCCCCACACCTCACGCAGTGCCCTCTCGGCCACGTCCGTGTCGCCGACGACCCGCACGTTCACGATCAGCTTCGTCGGGTCGTTCATCGCCATCTCGTCGTCGGACTCGTTGATCGACTGGTCCCACCACAGGTCGGCGAACCCGTCCAGCCGTTGCGCCTCCCGGGCCACCCGGTCCATATACCGCTCGGTGGCCTTCGCCGGATCGACTGGCAGCCAGCCGGGCCCGCGGGTTCAGGGCAGGGCGTGAGGAATCGCTCGGAGTCGTCAGGAGGCGTCGGCCGCGGCCCGTCGTACTCGTCGGCACTGACTGGTGGCTTCGTGAGGGTAAAGGTGTTCTGCGCGTAGGTGCCGGTCAGGACGTAGTCCCCGGTCCAGGTGGTGCCGGACGTCGACTGCATGTCTCGGATCTCCGACCACTCCCAACCAACGACCTTCGGCCCCCCGCACTGAGGCGGCAAGGACGTCGCGACGCCACCGAGGCAGACCTCCGGACCGTCACCGTCGTCGAGGACCATCCCCGTGCCGACCAGCCACTCCCCGTCGGCAGGCGGGTCCGTCGGCGTGCTCAGAGTGCCCGGCGTGCCCGCGTCGGCGTCGTCCGCGTCGTCGGCGCGCGGTGCGACACTGGCCTCACCACATCCCGCGGCCAACGCAGCTAGCGCGGTCAGGACCAGGACTTGTGGCAGTGCGGCGCGCTTCATGGGTCCCCTTCGTCCGATGGCGTCGATCTGACGCAGCCGCCTCACGGTCGGTTCCGTGCGCCTCGATCCACCGCGACGACACGCCCGCACGCCGGCTGTCTCGGCCTCCGCGCTGGTGCGTGATCTCTGGATGCACGTTACGCAGGTTTTCGGGTAGGCAGAACCTGCGTAACGTGCATCGTGAACCCGTGGCCGCGAAACCGTGGCGCATGCGAGCAGCGGCAGGGCGAAAACCGTGGCGCATGCGAGCGGCGGCTGGGTGGCGCCTGGTGTCAGGGGAGGTCGTGGACGAGCTGGGTCGGGGTACGGCGACGGCCGGTGTAGAACGGGACCTCCTCGCGCACGTGCCGCCGCGCGTCCGAGGCCCGCAGGTGGCGCATCAGGTCGACGATCCGGTGCAGCTCATCGGCCTCGAAGGCCAACAGCCACTCGTAGTCCCCGAGCGCGAACGAGGCGACGGTGTTGGCACGAACGTCGGCGTAGTCGCGTGCCATCATGCCGTGCTCGGAAAGCATCCGACGACGCTCGGAGTCCTCGAGGAGATACCACTCGTAGGAGCGGACGAAGGGGTAGACGCAGATGTAGGCACGTGGCTCCTCGTCGGCGAGGAAGGCCGGGATGTGGCTCTTGTTGAACTCCGCCGGACGGTGCAGCGCCATCTGCGACCACACCGGGTCGAG
>JBPCND010000214.1:0-3831 GCA_051001655.1 Nocardioides sp.
GCCTAGGAGCCGGGCCGCCAAGATGGTGAACGCATAGGTCGTCAGGTTCATGAGGCCCATGGCGACGGCGATCACACCACTGCCGGCGAGCAGCTGGCGAGCTCGCGTGGCAGGGTGCACCCGGGAAGTGTAGGCGAGCCCCGACCCGCCTTCACGACGAAGGGCGGTCGCGTGCCTTCCGACTGTGGAGGACGTCTCGGCGGACAGCGCTGAAGATCGCCGTGCCGGGAATCAGGGCGCCCCGGACCGGGCCCCAGCCGCCCCAGACGCGGTCGTGACCCGTTGGCCACTGGGGCTCGACGAGGTCGGTGAGGCGGAAGCCCGCTCCGGTCAACAGGCGTACCCAGTCCCCCAGCGTCCGGTGGTGCTCGACATAGCTCGCACGCCCGTTCTCGTCCTGTTCGACGTACGGCGTGCGGTCGAAGTACGACGTCGTCACCCTGAGCCCGTCCTCCCCGGCGTCGTCGGGCATGCTCCAGCGGACCGGATGGGTGACGGAGAACGCGAACCGACCACCCGGCCGCGTCACCCGGGCCACCTCGCTGGTCATCCGCTCCGCGGCCTCCACGAACTGGAGGGCACCGAAGGCGGAGAAGACCACGTCGAAGGAGCAGTCGCCGAACGGCAGGTCGGTCGCGGTGGCACAGACCACCGGCACGTGAAGCCCATGCTCGTCGTCGATCCGCCGCGAGTGCTGGAGCTGGCGTAACGAGAGGTCCAGCCCGACGGGTCGTCCTCCGCGCACGGCCAGCGACCGGGCGCACTGGGCCGCTCCGCAGCCGAGCTCGAGCACATCCATTCCCTCGACCTCGCCCAGGACGCCCAGGTCCGCCTCATCGGTTCCCTCCGGTCCCCAGACGAACCCGGCGTCCCTGAGGAACGCCCCGTGGGTGGCTTGGTACTCATCGGCGTAGGCGTCCCAGTCGCTCCGGTTCGCGCGGCGACTCTCCGGTTCCGAGACAATGCGCCGCACCGGATGGGTGCCGGCCGGCATGCTCATCCGGTCACCCGGTCACGCAGAGGCATGCGCCGAGCGTAGCCGCCACGGGTTCGCCTCCGTGGCACGATGCCGTTCGTGGACGGCTACGGACTGACGCCGCTGGAGGGTGGTTGGAGCGGCGAGACGTTCGTTGCCGAGTCGGCTGGCCAGCGCACGGTGGTGCGGCTCTACGTGCAGCGGGGTGCCCGCCGTGGACCCCGCGCGGTCGAGGTGGACGCCGCCGTACTCCGGCTGGTGCGCGGACTGCTGCCAGTTCCCGAGGTCCTCGAGGTACGCCGGCCCGACCCGGCCGCCGGGACACCGGCCCTGCTCGTGACGTCGTTGCTGCCGGGAGTGCGGCTCGACACTGTCCTGAGCCAGGTGTCCGACGCGACCCGGGCTGCCGTGGGGTCGAACCTCGGCGTGCTCCTGGGACGGCTGGCACAGATGCCGATGCTCTGGCCGGGGCGGTTGGTCGACGGCGACCTGAGCGTGGAGCCATGGGACGAGGGTGCCGATCTCGTCGGCTGGGTCGAGTCCCAGCGGTCGACGTCGTCGCTGGCGAACTGGACACCGGGGGACTACTCCGCGTTGCTCGAGGTCGCCGACCAGGCGCAGACCGTGCTCGACCAGGTGACGCGGGTCAGCCTCGTGCACGGCGACCTCAACCCCAAGAACGTCCTCGTGGACCCGGGCACCGGAGTGGTCACCGGACTGGTGGACTGGGAGTTCTGCCATGCCGGGGCACCGGTGGCGGACCTGGGCAACCTGCTCCGGTTCGACCGGGAGCCGGTGTTCGTGCGGGCGGTGCTCGACGGCTACCGCAGCACCGTGCCGGACGCTGGAGACGCCGTTCTGGACCAGGCTCGCGCGGCGGACATGTACGCCCTCGTCGAGCTGGCCGGGAGGCGCGGCGAGAACCCGGTCACCGAGGCGGCGCACCAGCTGTTGACGGCGGTGGCCCGGTCGGGTGACCTGGACGCCGTACCCTGAACCCGCCGGTTGGACGCGCACAGGCCCACCCGCGTATCCTGGTGGGCGCGCAGGAGTCTGCCTGAGTCTCAGACGGAGCAATTTCTCAGCGCATCCGCACGACACCCATCCATCCCAAGGAACCCACCCCCCTATGACGATCACCCCCGCTCTTTCGGACGCACCGCAGATCGCGGTCAACGACATCGGGTCCGAAGAGGACTTCCTCGCTGCCATCGACGCGACCATCAAGTACTTCAACGACGGCGACATCGTCGAAGGCACCATCGTGAAGGTCGACCGCGACGAGGTCCTGCTCGACATCGGCTACAAGACCGAGGGCGTGATCCCCTCGCGCGAGCTCTCGATCAAGCACGACGTCGACCCCTCCGAGGTCGTCGACGTCGGCGACAAGGTCGAGGCCCTCGTCCTCCAGAAGGAGGACAAGGAAGGCCGCCTGATCCTGTCCAAGAAGCGCGCACAGTACGAACGCGCCTGGGGCACCATCGAGCAGGTCAAGGAAGAAGACGGCGTCGTCACCGGCACCGTCATCGAGGTCGTCAAGGGCGGCCTCATCCTGGACATCGGGCTGCGCGGCTTCCTCCCGGCCTCCCTCGTCGAGATGCGTCGCGTGCGTGACCTCCAGCCGTACGTCGGCCAGGAGCTCGAGGCCAAGATCATCGAGCTCGACAAGAACCGCAACAACGTCGTGCTCTCACGTCGGGCATGGCTCGAGCAGACCCAGTCCGAAGTGCGTCAGGGCTTCTTGACCCAGCTGCAGAAGGGTCAGATCCGCAAGGGTGTCGTGTCCTCCATCGTCAACTTCGGGGCGTTCGTGGACCTCGGCGGCGTCGACGGTCTGGTGCATGTCTCCGAGCTGTCGTGGAAGCACATCGACCATCCGAGCGAGGTCGTGGCCGTCGGTGACGAGGTCACCGTCGAGGTGCTCGACGTCGACATGGACCGCGAGCGCGTCTCGTTGTCGTTGAAGGCGACGCAGGAGGACCCGTGGCAGCACTTCGCCAGGACCCACCAAATCGGCCAGATCGTGCCCGGCAAGGTCACCAAGCTGGTGCCGTTCGGTTCCTTCGTCCGTGTCGAGGAGGGCATCGAGGGACTCGTGCACATCTCCGAGCTCGCCGAGCGTCACGTCGAGATCCCTGAGCAGGTCGTCCAGGTCAACGACGACGTCATGGTCAAGATCATCGACATCGACCTCGAGCGTCGCCGGATCTCGCTGTCGCTCAAGCAGGCCAACGACACCGTGACGGCCAGCCAGGGCGAGGAGTTCGACCCCACGCTCTACGGCATGACCGCGACCTACGACGAGCAGGGCAACTACGTCTACCCGGACGGCTTCGACCCGGAGACCGGCGAGTGGCTCGACGGCTTCGACGACCAGCGCGCCGTCTGGGAGGAGCAGTACGCCAAGGCACACGCTCGCTGGGAGGCGCACCTCAAGCAGCAGGGTGAGGCTGCGAAGGCTGAGGTCGAGGCCGGCGAGGCGACGTCGTACTCCTCCGAGCCGACGCCGACCCCAGAGCGTCCTGAGGCGGACACCGCAGGTTCGCTGGCCTCTGACGAGGCCCTGCAGGCGCTGCGGGAGAAGCTCACCGGCGGCCAGCAGGCTCCCTGAGCTCCCGCGAGCAACACCCACGTCACGACGAAGGCCCGGACACCGTGATGGTGTCCGGGCCTTCGCCCTGTCCGGAGGGAAGCCGCCTCAGGCGAGGCGGTCCGATGTGGTGAAGAGGGTCGAACGCGTCCGGGGTGTGGCTCCGCGGCGCGGAGCCTGGGTGGCCGTAGCCCTCGTTGGTGATGAGGACAAAGCGCTGTAGGCCGCGCACAACCGAGGCGCCCTGGTGCTCTCTGTGTGGTTG
>JBPCND010000215.1:0-10713 GCA_051001655.1 Nocardioides sp.
TAGATCGGCAACGGGGATCCGTTGACACGCACGGTCACCCGCGTCCTCTTCTTGAGGTACGGCCAGAAGCTGTGGACACGGAACGAGACGGTCCTGATCTCCCGTCGGCTGTTGCGGCGGTCGTCGCGAGGACCGTGCACATTGGGGTGCTGCCATCCGTGCACGAGCGGAACCTTGGCGTTCGCCGAGGCGGAGCGTCGCGGTGTGGCTCCAGTCCTGGTTGCGGGACTCGTCACCGGGTCGGCTCCGGGGATGCCGCCTCGCAACACGCTCAGCGATCCCGACATCGAGGGGCTGACGGTGGCGTAGGTGGACGCCACCTTGAGCGAGCCCAGCTGCAGGGTGACGCGCAGCGGCGGGGATCCCTTCGGGACCGACACCCATCCCACGACCAGCCGCTTGGAGAACTGTTCCACGACGCCGACGACAGGCCTTGCACGGGGTCGGGACCCAGACGGCTGGGACGGCTGGGTCGGGAGGACCGGCACCGTCACCACTTCGGGCGTACGACGGATCGAGTCCCCGATCCGTCGACCAGCGGAGCCCGCCAACCCGCGCACGCGCGCGTTCATGTGCCCTCCCCATGTTCGCGGGGGGAGGGCCGTCGCAGCCGACGCGCCGCGCGCTTCCCGACCTCTCGGACCAGCTCACGACCGTTGACGTCACGAAGGGCCCGATCGGACCCCGATCCCGGCCCCGACCCCGACGGGGACCCCTGTCGGCCGCCCGCCTTGCCGGCCTGCTCGCGCGCCTCCCGGGCGCCTGCTCTCCGCGCCTCGTCCCGGATCTCCCCCGTCATGTCATGACTGACTGCAGCAGCCTCGGCGAGGATCTGCTCATAGCGCTCCGCAGCGGCGTCGAGGCGCTCGGAGGCGGCGGCGTCGGCTCCCGCGTGACCGCAGAGCACCATCTGGACGTCCCAGACCTCCTGAGCGACCTCGCGGAGCGCGTCCGGCACCTCGATGTCGTCCCACGACACCGTGTGCCGGCGAAGACCAGGGTCGATGAAGTCGTCCACGGGGTGGTGAGAACCGGCGGTGAGGTCGCTGTCGAAGGTGAGGCCGAGCTCGTCGGCAACCCGGGCCAGCACCGGGCGCCAGTCGTCGAGGAGGTCTGAGTACGGCACGAACGTCCGGACCTCTCCACGAGTCTCCCGCTCGCTGATCAGCGAGTTGTTGACCCATCGGGCGATGTTGAAGGTTTCGTAGCGGCGACGCTGGTCCTCGTCTGACTTGCTGGCGTAGTAGGTGGTGCGACTTCCCACCACCTCGGCGGGATGACGAAGCATCGAGAGAAACCGGATCTCGAGCTCCGCCTCACGTGCGGCGTCCTTCCACAGCTGCTGGACCCACACCGAGCGAGGGTCCTTGACCACGAGCTGGGGTCCGGCCACGGAATGTCTGCGCAGAAACTCCACCAGTGATGCCTTCATCCGGGGAGTCACGGACTCGCGTGCGCGGTCAAGGGCCCCCGGCCGACTGTCGAAGTCATGGATGCCTGCTGCTGCGGTGATCCGCTTGTGGAACTTGACCGCCCAGGTCGACTCGAAGAATCCCTTGGGATTGGACTCGTTGGCGCCCAGGTAGGGCCCGGGAACGTGCAGGCCGAGGTGGTGAAGCGAACCAGCGATCGTGCTGGTGCCGCTGCGTCCGGTGCCGGTGACCAGGACCAGGACCCCGGTCATGGCGTCCTGCCGGACATCTTCCGCCGGACCTTCCTCACCCGTGACCCCGCTGCTGCCTTCACCGTCGCAGCGCGGGATGCGGTCGCGGGAGCACGCTTCGCCCGTCTGGAGAGCTCGGCACGCATCTGTCGACGGACTCGTCGGCGGGCGGTCACCTCGGCACGACGCATGACCGGCCTGCTCAGCGCCATCGCGTCCTGGTGCAGCTCGGCGTAATCGTGCCGCAGCTCCTCGACCGGGGAGGGGTCAACGCTCGCGTCGGCATCCGCCAGCGCCGAGAGCGCCGTCCAGACCCGCTCACCGAGGTCACGCAGGGCCTCGGGCACCTCTACGTCGTCCCAGTCGACCTGGACGCGGTGCAGCGCAGGGTCGATGAACTCGTCGACCGGATGCTCGGCGACGTCGAGACCGGGTGTGAAAGTCAGGTCCAACGACTCACCGACGCGGGACAGCTCCCGCCGCCAGTCGGCGACCAGGTCGGCGTACCGGACGAAGACCCGCGGCGACCCTTGGGTGATCAGCTCGGTGTTGAGCGCCACGTTGATCCACCCGGCGATCCGCTGGATGTCAGCAAAGCGCGCAGTGACCCGGTCGGTCTTGCTGTAGTACTTCTGGCGGCTTGCCGACACCTCGGCCGGATGCCGGAGCATGGTGACGAAGCCGGGCTCCACACCGAGTCCTCGAGCCGTGTCGACCCACAGGTCCCTGAACCACACCGAACGAGGGTCCTTGATGACGAGTCGAGGCTGCGTCTCGAGCCGTTCGGAGAGCCAGGTCTGGATCTCCGCGCGAAGCCGGGGGTTCGCGGTGGCGGCCGAGACCAGGTCCAGCGCCCCGGGTGAGGAGTCCAAGGTGCCGACGTCCGTGCGGTCGAGGATCGCCTTGTGGAAGTTGACGACCCAGCGGGGCTCGAAGAACCCCGACGGATTGGTCGGGTTGCCCCTGATCGAGTGTCCGGGGACCTCGAAGCCGGCCTTGGCCAAGGAGCCCGCGATGGTGCTGGTCCCGCTGCGGCCCGGGCCCATCACGATGACGATGCGTCGGGAGTCCGGCTCCGTCTCCTGGGGCTGAGCAGATAGCGCCACCCGTGCGTCCTTTGTCTCAATGTCCGTGGGAGGCCCCCGCCGCTCCGGGAAATGACCCTACCCCAGCACCCGGGATGGACCTCACGCGTCCCCACGCGGCGCGAAGACGGCGTCGACGAACCGGCTGCCGGCCAGCCCGTCTTCGAGGTCCAGGTAGTCGGAGCGGAACCGGGCGTACTCCTGCTCATGACGCCGACGCAGGCCGTCGAGGTCGCTCAGGTGCTCGGCGACTTCCTCCGTGGTCACCGCCAGCGGACCGGGCGCGGTGGGCTCGAAGTCGAACAGCCAGCCGCGGGTCTCCTTGTAGCGTTGAAGATCGGGGACGTGGAAGACCATCGGCTTCCCCGTCACGCCGAAGTCGAAACGCAAGGACGAGTAGTCGACCACCGCCGCGTCGGCGGCGAGAAACAAGTCGGAGACCTCCGGGTAGTCGGTCACGTCGACCGTGCCGGAGAGCTGGCCGACCCGCTGCCGGGACCGAGCGTTGAAGGCGTGCCCACGGATCATGATGACGACGTCGTCGCCGAGGGCACGTGTGGCCGCCTCGAAGTCGAAGAAGTCGGTCATTTTGGCCCGGTTGTCCTCGGTGGCCAGGTAGTCACGGAAGGTGGGTGCGTAGAGCACCGCAGTCTGGCCGGCCTCCAGGCCTAGCGAGTCTCGGGTGCGGATCCTGATCCCTTCGGCCTCGGGGGACTGGAGCACGTCGTTGCGTGGGTAGCCGATCTCCAGGACCTCCCCTGCGTAGGCGAAGTCGCGGGTGAGCAGCGGTGTCGCGTAGCGAGCCGGGGAGACAAGGTAGTCCCACGCACGTGCCCGGTCGTCGTAGGCGTTGATCTTGGCCTGCGAGAACTGGCTCTTGACCCAGTGGGGGTGTCCCATCACCTTGAAGGGGTAGCCGTGGAAGGTCTGGACGAGGACCTGTCCGTCCGCCTTCTGGTGATACTCCGGCTGGTACATGTTGTCGACGTAGTAGCTCACCGTCGACAACAGCTGATACCACTCGCGGCTGTTGGTGATGACCGGTACACCACCCTCAGGCACGGGGACCGAGTAGTCCTGGACGGCCCAGTAGACCGGGAGGTCGGATCCGCGCCGGGCCAGCTCCTTCTGGATCGACACCCCGTTGTCCGTGGCGTGTTCACCGAAGTACGAGCGGAACAGGACACCGCGCGTCAGCCCGCCGGCGTGTCCGGGCATCGTCTGGAGACGTTGCTGGTGGTAGCGCCCCCGGGCGTCGCCGATGGGTCGGACCAGGGAGATCCGGACGACGCCCTCGGGACCACGCACGACCCGGCCCTCGTGCCGCGCGGTGTCGATCGGGACCGGAAGCTCTCCGTTGAGCTCGGGCGACATGCGCAGCGGCGCTTCGACCGGCTCCGCCCCCGCGACTCTGATCCGCAGCGTGAAGTCGTGGTCGCCGGTGGGCAGCGGTTGCGCTCCGAACCGGAAGACGTCGTGCAGGAGCGGCAGCTCCGCCACGAAGCGCCCGTCCACAACCTTCGCGGGCGGCCCGGACGTGCGGGTCTTCTTGTGCCGGGTGGCGAGCTCCACCGACTCCACCCCCGTGCCCTGGACGGACCCGGACACCGTGAGGACACCGTCGGCGGAAACCGACAGCTTCTCCGCGACTCCTCCCAGAGAGCATTCATCCACCGCCAGGTTCCCGTTGCGCGTCGGTTGGACCGTGAGTACGGCGGCGCCACGGTCCTCTCGTTCCCCCACCTCCTCCCGGAGGGTCAGCCCGATCCGGCGGTCGTCGACCATCAGCGCGACCACGTCCCACTGGACCGGGTTCTGCACCGACAGCTCCTCTCCGACCGGAAGGTCGACGGAGAACGACCTCGGACCCGTCGGTGGACCTGTCAGGGGGACCGGGATCTGGGGGTCCGACGGCCCTCCGGTCACGATCAGTCGCTCGACGTCGCCGACCATCGCTCCGGAGACGGAGCCCGAGAGGGTTCGACCCTGCAGTCTCACCTGCGCCACCTGCAGCGCCAGCGGCACCCATCTGAACCGGAGCGGCTCTTTGACCCGCCACTCGGCAAGGAGGCGGCTCCCGTCCGGGAGCGTGGCTGCTGGGATGACGCCGGCCGAACCGCTGCGGATCAGCTGCGTGACAGGCTCGACCACGGTGAACCCTGCGGCGGTGACCTGCAGCAGGACCTCCCACACGTCGTGAGGGGATGCGTTCGCGGCGACCTTCGCGAGGGGGACCTGGACTTGGAAGGTGCCCGGGGAGTAGTCGCACCAGCTGTCCTCGCCCGGCGGTGGGAAGGAGGGTTTGGCCTGTCCCGTCGACGGGAAGGCGTGCGTCTCCCCGGTGCGCCTGCATCGCAGCACGATGATGACGGTGGACTCGTGCGTAGCCAGGTCGACCTTCTTGATGTAGGCCCAGCCGGACATGGAGAACGTGCCGGGGTCGGCCGGCTCCGGGTTCCAGTGGAAGTTCTCGATCGAATGGCTCAGGAAGAGCTGGTCGGGATGCTTCAGGAAGAGCCGCTCGTCGAGGTCCGGGTCGCCGAGGAACGGCAGGCCGAGCAGGATCCCGTCGGCTCGAGGAGTGGCCGGCCACTTGTCGGTCCTGCGACTCTCCAGCCGGACGAACTCCTGGGCGTCGGCCCGCCGGTTCTGCCGGGTCAGCTCGATCAGCACGCGCTTGTCCGGTCGGGTCGCGTCCCAGATCGCTGGCGGGGTCTCGGCAGCCAGCTCGGCGACGACGGCCTGGAGCTCAGCCCAGTAGGTGTCGTCGACGGTGCCCGGACTCGTGAGGTACCAGTGGAAGTGGGCATCGAACAACGTCTGCAGCCAACCCTCGTAGACCGCCCGCGGGACCTCTGGCAGGAA
Source organism: Nocardioides sp. (assembly GCA_051001655.1). Taxonomy (GTDB): domain Bacteria; phylum Actinomycetota; class Actinomycetes; order Propionibacteriales; family Nocardioidaceae; genus Nocardioides_B. The sequence continues at coordinate 5,614 of JBPCND010000215.1, forward strand.
GGTGTCGCGGCTCGTCCTCCACGCCTGGATCCGGTCGCGCAGGTCCTCGACGGAGGCGGTCTGCTGGCTGATCGAGCTGCGGTCGTCACGGGCCCGGTAGTGGTAGACCACGTCGGTGATGACATCGATGCTGCCGGCCCGGGCGAAGAGCTGGGTGATGATCGGCTGGTCCTCGTAGGCCACGCCCTCCCGGAAGGTCAGTCCCTGGGCCTTCCAGAAGTCGAGGCCGAACAGCTTGTTCCACGTGTACAGGTTGCGCAGAAGTGGCAGGAACTCCTCGATGCAGATGCGCCGGCGCGCAACGGCATGGACCTCGTCCACCCAGGAGGGCCGCCAGGTCCGGAGGCTGTCGAAGCGCTCGACGGCTCCGACGACGATATCGGAGCCGCTCGCGGTCGCGCTGTCGACAAGAGCCCTCAGGGCGTTCGGCGGAAGCACATCGTCGCTGTCGACGAAGGTGAGGAACCGTCCCCGGGCATGTGCGACGCCGGTGTTGCGTGCGGCTCCGAGACCGCCGTTCTCCCTGGTGATGACCTTGATCCGACGGTCTGCGGAGGCGTAGCCCTCGGTGATCGCCCGCGACCCGTCCGGCGAGCCGTCGTCGACGACGAGGACCTCGTAGTCTCCGAAGGTCTGCACCGCGATGCTGTCCAGGCACGCGCCGACGTAGTCCTCCACGTTGTAGATCGGCACGATGATGCTGACCGTCGGTCTGAGCAGCCGACCCAGCGGGGACCGGTGACGCACGATCCGGGCGACGCGGCGTGCCTCCAGGGACGTCCGTCGTCTCACCCTGCCGGGCAGAGCTGGGATGTGGTCGGTCATGCGCGCTGATGGTACACAGGGTCGAGGCGGCATCAGCCGGTGCTGTCCGGCCCCGGGCCGAAGAACTCACGGACAGCCCGGCGTGCGGCGTCACCGTCCTGATGGCCGTTGAACTGCTCGTTGAACCGAACCAGGTCGTCCCGGTGCCGCTCTCGGAGCGCGTCGAGGTCACGGAGCTGCGCGACGACGCCGTCCGTGGTGTCGACCAGTGGCCCGGGCGCCGAGCCCTCGAAGTCGAACAGGAAGCCCCGGACGCCCCCGGTGTAACGGTCCAGGTCGGGGACCAGGAAGACCATCGGGCGCCCGGTCAGGGCGAAGTGGAACCGCAGCGACGAGTAGTCGAGCACGGCCACGTCGGCGGCCAGGACGAGGTCATTCCCTTCGGGGTAGTCCGTGACGTCCAGGACGCGGGCGCCGGCGGCGTCGCGCTGCCGGTGGAAACGGTGTCCACGAAGCAAGATGACGTAGCCGTCCCCGAGCTCGGCCGCTGCCTGCTCGACATCGAATGCGGTGGACAGCGCGGCCGCCCGGAAGTTCGTGGCGAGGTCGTCGCGCCACGTCGGCGCATAGAGCACTGCCTGCTGTCCGTCTCTGATACCCAACCGCCGTCGGGTCTCCTCGCGGATGCGGGGTGCGTCGGGACCCACAAGTACGTCGTCGCGGGGGTAGCCTGCAGCGAGGATGTCGCCCTCGTAGCGGTACTCGCGGCGATAGTGCTCGTCCATCGCGGGTGTCGGCGTCAGCAGCAGGTCCCAGGTGCCTGAAGTGCGACGCAGCTGCCGCTCGATGCGCAGGTCCGTGAAGTTCTTGCCCCGCCAGGCGGTGATGCCCATCGTCTTGGCCGGGTAGCCGTGGAAGGACTGGAGCAGCCGCTGTCCGGGACGCTTCCGGAACCACCGGTCCATGTCGATGTTGGTGACGATGTGGCCACTGGTCGCCAGGGCGGCGTACCACTCCCGGCTACGCAGCAGCACACCCTCTCCACCCTGCGGCACCACCGTGGACCGGTCGGCAACCGACCAGATGAGTCTGAGATCGGGTCGTCGACGACGCAGCTCGTGGTGAATGGCCAGGGGACTGTCCGTGGCGCTCTGTCCGGTGTAGGACTGGAGGAAGACCGACCCGGGGTCGATCCGGTGCTCGTCCGAGGCGTACCACCGCTGGAGGCGCTGCTGGGCGAGTGGGCCGACCTCGTCGTCGTCGAGTGGTGCCGCCAGCGTGACCAGGACGGCGCCGTCCAGACCGCGCTGGAGCCGCAGTCGGTAGGTCGGGGATCGTTGCCAGCACGGGGTGGCCGACGCGAGCTCGTCGGCCATCGGGGCACGTCGCACGGGCTGTCCGGGACTGCTCAGGTGGAAGCGGTAGCTGCCCGTGGGCAGAGGCCGCTCGCCGAGCTGCCATCGGTCGTGGACGAGCCGCAGCCGAGACTCGAACCGGGATCCCTCGACGAGGACCTCGACGCTCGACGTCGCATGCGAACCTCGCAGGTCCAGCCGTGCCGTCCCGGTCCCCGCACGACCGCTGACGAGCACGACGTCGCCGTCGAGGACCACCTCCGTGACCCGCCAGCCGGTCTCCTCGGTCGCGGCCTCCACGGCGACCAGCGCCCAGCTCCCGTCGCTCGATCGTCGTGGGCGCAGGGTGAGGACGCCTCCCCCAGGCGGCGTCAAACTCCCCGCAGAGCCCCGCAGGTCTGCGTCGGTCAGGACCCCGCGACGGGTGACCCCGCCGACCTCCAGGTCGATCTCCTGCTCCCATCGGTCACCGGGCGCAGCGGCAGCCAGGTGCCCGGCGGCATCCCACCGGGCCAGGAGGACGCCTGGCGCATGGTCGGCGAAACGATCACCGGACGTGACGTTGACCTCTGCGCTGGTCGCGGTCGTGGAGGAGAGAGAGGTACGCCGGCCGTCCGCATCGACCAGGCGGACCTGATGGGTCCACGCACCGACCTCCAGCGAGACGTGCGGGACGAACGCGAACAGCTCCAGCTCGAGGACAGTGGGCTCCACCCACCGCATCCGGTGCAGCGTTGCGTGCAGTGCCGACTCGGGGAGGCCGATCGCCAGGAGGGCAGGCGGCACGAGGCCCACGACGACCGGCAGGTCGGCGTACAACGTGCCGTCCTGCGTCCGGGCCGGGAACTGCCCCTCCTCGAGCCACCGCTCGGCGCAGAAGGCCTCGAGCTCGTCCCGCAGGTCCTGCGCAGCAAGCCATACACGGACCTTGGCCTCGACCCGGATCTCGGAGAGCAACCCTGGGGAGGAGAGGGAGAGCAGCTCGTTCGAGGCATCGACCAGCTCCTGCCACTGCGCCGGCGTACACCGTTCGGTGTCGTCGAGGTAGTCGGCCAGCTCCTCGTCGAGCAGCCAGCGCAGGAACCGGTCGCGCGCCGGATCGGCGGACAGCGCATCGAGCACGACGCGGACGGCTGCCCACCAGGGAACGGCCCACGGGGCGCGGACAGGCATCGTGCCGAACGCCTCCCCCGAGCCGCGCCGGGGCCCCGCAGCGACCTGTTCCGGCCGCGGCAGGGCTCGTCCACCCAGGACCAGGTGTGCCGCCGCCGACCAGTCGCCGTGCGGTCCGTCCGCGATCTCGAGGCGGGATCCTTCCCACCAGCTCCGGCGCACCATCAGGTCCCTGAGGCGCAGTCGGCCAAGCTCCGACCTCGTCCCGCCCACGAGATCGGTGCTCGGCTCTCGCTCCAGGGCGCGGGACATCGCCTCGAGCGAGCCCGGGGCGATCCGGTCACCGGCGTCACAGACCAGCAGCAGGTCGCCGGCGGCCCGACGGGCGCCTTCGGTGACCGCGACCGCCCAGGATGAGCCGGCGACGTCCAGCCGCCGGACGCGCCAGCTCGAAGCCGCGGCACGGTCAAGCGCCCTCGTCGTCTCGCGTGGATGACCCCGGGCCACGAGCACGATCTCCTCGGCCCGCCTCGACTGCGCGACGACCGAGTGAAGGAACTCCTCGAGGAACGCGGCGTTGTCGTCGGTGACCAGCACCAGCACCGACAGGGCGGACCCGCGGCGTCTGGCGCCGGCCAGCCGACGGGCGACACCGCCCGGCAGCATGCCGGCCAGCCGACGAGCGCCGCTCCTCACCTGCACCGGGGACTGGTCAGACCAGACCCTCTGCCTCGAGGTACTCGCGGGCGACGTCCTCGGGCAGCTGACGCTCGAGGTCGACCTTGCCGATCATCGTCGCGAGGTCCTCGGTGGTCAGTCCGGCCGACATCTCGTTGAGGATCTCGGCGACCTCGGGGTTCTCGGCGATGAAGTCGCTGTTCACCATCGGCACGAGGTTCTCGGCGTTCTGCAGCTCCTTGTCGTCCTCGAGCAGGACCAGCCCGAGCGACTCCAGGGTCGCGTCGCTGGTGCCTACCTGGCCGAGCTGGACCTCGCCCTCCTTCAGGGCGTCCTTGGTGCCGGGGGTGCCGAATCCCAGCGGCTCCACCTTGGTGATGTCGAGCCCGTAGGTCTTCTCCAGGCCGATCTCACAGTCCGTGCGCTGGGAGCAGTCCTCAGCCGCAGCCAACGCGATCGGCTGGTCGAGCCCGGCGAGGTCGCTGAGATTCTCGACGCCGTTCTTCTCGGCGAACTCCTCGGTGACGGCGAAGGCGTTGGCGTTCTGCGCCTCGGCCGGCTGGAGCGGCTCGATGCCGGTCGGCTCCGCGAGGGCGGTGAGCTCCTGCACCGTCGCCTCTGGGTCGGGGGAGGCGACGGTCTCGGCGTCCGGACCGTTCTCCTGCTTGTTCAGGAACTCCGTCATCGAGGAGAGATAGTCCGCCGAGATGTCGACCTTGCCCTTCTGCATCTCTGGGGCGTAGACGTCGCGGCTCTCGACGAGCTTGAGGGTGACGTCGTAGCCGGCGTCCTCGAGCAGCGCTTTGTACATCTCGCTCATGACTTGCATCTCGGCGTAGTTCTGGCCGCCAATCACCGCGGTGCCGCCGCCCTCGGCACTCGCCGAGTCGCCCGTGTCGTCCGTTCCGCCCGGGTCAGCCTCGGTGTCGGTATTCAGGGCGTCCTCACCGGCACAGGCACCGACCAGTGCGAGCGGGACGAGCGCGAGCAGCGTGGCCAGCCGGCGGGCGAGCGGAGGACGGTCGAACAGGGGTCGTGGCAACGAGGTCATGGTGGCTCCACCTTCTGTGTCCCGCGGGAGCGGTCCCGCGCGTGTCCGGAGGGCACCAAGGTCTTGACAGCGCCCGCTGACCACAAGCCTACGACTGTGTTGTCCCAGAACCTAGGGCGGGCGAGGTCCGACGGGCCC
>JBPCND010000216.1:0-6735 GCA_051001655.1 Nocardioides sp.
GCGTTGATCCGTGCGAGTGAGCGCCAAGCGTTGTCGATGTCGGCCGGGGTCGCCGCTCGAGGAAGCAGTCCTTCGCTCAACGACCAGAGCGAGTCACCTGCCGTGACCCGGACCCACCGGAGGCGGCCGGCGGGGGCAGCGGCTGGGCGGGGGGTCGTCGGCGTGGTGTCGCAGGCCAGCTCCGAGATACCCCGGAACCTGCGGGAAGGCTGGGTCAGCGGCCGTTCCGGCAGGGCCAACCCGCTGATCCCAGGCGGAGTTCCGGCGCCACCGTCGGGCAGTCCGTCGCCGGTCTCGGCGAGGCTTGGCGCGGCGGCGTACCCGAGGCCCAGCACGGCGAGCACGACGGCGTGCACCAGCCGGGGGCAGTGCAACTGCCCGGCTACCGGGACGTGTCCGGAGCCGGCGCGCACGGTGTCGACCGCGACGGCCACTGCAGCGAGCAGGCACCAGACCCAGCACGCCAGCAAGGCCGCGCCGCACCCGGCGGTGACGATGTCGAAAAGTTCGACCGACGAGCTCGCTCTGAGGGCCGAGAACAGCCGGGCCACCGGGGACGTGGCGAGGTGGTGCACCGCCAGGCTGCCCGCGCCCAGCAGGACCACCAAGCTGAGGGACCGCACCACCAGTCCGGTCAGCGGTCGTGTGACGGGACGACCGAGAGGGTGCGACGTGGGCGCTGAAGTCATGAAGATGCTTTCGTTTAGTATTGTTTGGTCTATTTAGATCCCGTAGACCAGTGATGTCAACCGTTTGTCCACAACTAGGACCGCGAGTAACCGTGCTTGGTCGCCACACCGGGCTTGACACCCGCTCCACCGGACGGGAGCGTGCGGCCATGTCCTGGGACGACCGGCTCCTCGCCGTCTTCGACGACCTCGAGCAACAGGCCGACGGGCTTGCGCTCGCCGAGCGCGACGTCGCGGTGGCCGATCTGGGCCGGGCGGCGTACTCAGCTGTGGACCTGGCCTCCCGCCTGCGTGCGGCGGTGGGACGAGAGCTGACCCTCGACGTGCAGGGGGTCGGCAAGCTCGCGGGGCGGGTCGCGCGGGCGGGGATCGATTTCGTCGTCTTGGAGTCGCCCGGGTCATCTGGCTCCCTGGGACCGGAGTCCCTGGGACGACTGTGGGTCGTGCGCTGTGCGGCGCTCGGTCGGATCGGCGGGCTCTCGGACCAGGCGGTGGGCAATGACGCCGGGAGCCTGTCGTCACGACTGGGTCTCGGGTCGGTCCTGCGCGGGTTCGCAGCAGCCACGGTCCCCGTGAGCACTCAGACCATCGGCGGCGCCCTGGTGCACGGACGGGTGCGCCGCGTCGGCGCCGACTTCGTCGAGCTGTGGACGACCGACACGCTCGGCTCAGCCGGCCAACGCGAGTGGGAGCTGGTGCCGTTCGCCGCCATCGCGGTGCTACGACCCGCCCCAGGGGGCTGAGCGACGCTCAGTCGTGCGGGGCGGTCGACTCAGGTGAGCGTGCACCCTCGCCGTAGGCCTGGGTGTACATCCGCTGGATATAGGCCTCGAGCTCGACGGTCTCCACGCGATACTGCCCACGGCCGCCGATCTGGATCGCCCGAAGATCGCCGTCGCGCACGAGCGCACGGACCTGGGACACCGAGGTGGCCAGGATCTCCGCGACATCGGCGAGGGTGAGGAACCGAGGTTGCGGATCGGTTGGTGCCATGCAGTCCACTATGCCAGCGTTTACCGAGCTTTGTTGACAGGTTGTGCAAACGCTTGTGGATGACCGCTGCCGGAACGAGCCGGAATCCAGCACAATGCCCGGGTGACCGTGTCGTCCCCGAACCGCCGTGACGAGCTGGCCTCGCCTGACGCGAGCCGGCACCGCGTCTCGGCATGGCGGGACCCTCGGCTGGTCGTCGGCATCGCCCTTGTCGCGCTCTGCGCCCTCCTCGGGGCGACGCTGCTGGGGCGAGGTGACGGCACAGTGGGCGTGTGGGCGACCAGGACCGAGCTGGCCGAGAGTCAGGACGTCACCGCCGAGGACCTCGTCCGGCACGAGCTGCGCTTCGCCGACCAGGCCGACGCCGACCGCTACCTCCCCGCCGACCAGCCGGTCCCGGAGGGCCTGGTGCTGTCCCGGCCCCTCGGCGCCGGTGAACTCGTCCCGCGCAGTGCGGTTGGCGCCGGAACGCCCGAGCAGTCCGTGGAGGTGCCGCTGTCGGTGCCGAGCGACTCGGTCCCTTCGACGGTGGGAGTCGGGTCAAGCGTGGACGTCTGGGTGGTGCCGGACCGGGAGCTCGACGCGCGGACGGTGCAGGCTGAGGCGGCACTCGTGCTCGACGACGTGCGGGTGGTCGAGCTGGCCAGGCTCGGTGGTGGGCTCGGCGGCACCCGCCAAGTTGTCGTGGCGCTCGACCGGGCACAGGAGGACACCCTGCCCTCGGTGCTCGCCCGGGTCGCACAGGGTGTCGTCGTCCTGGTCCAGACCCCTTGGTGGTGTCGGGCGGGGTACGCCGGACGCCGGTGCTCGTCGCGGCCTCCGGGGCGGCCTGGGAGGCCGACGCCGTCCGACTCCTCGAGCGCGCCCCGGACATCGTGCTGCACAGGCGCAGCGTGGACCTCGCTGACCTCCTCGCGAGCGCCGCTACGGGTCTGGCCCGGTGCGCGGTGGTGGCGGACTCGTTGGACGGTCTCGACGCCGACGCCGTCGCACATCTCGGCCGTGCCGGCGTGCGGGTGATCGCCGTGCTGAGCGCGGCCGGCAGCCAGCCCCCGGAGCGGCTGGCCAGGATCGGCGTCGCCCGATGGGTCACGGAGGCTGATCTCGAGGAGCTCTGCGCGGCGGTGCGCGAGGTGTCCTCGGAGGGTGGGGAACCCGCTACCGGGGCCGGCCTCGACGACAGCACCGAGCCGCCGTACTCGACGGAGCGAGGCCGGCTCACCGTCGTCTGGGGACCCACCGGTGCGCCGGGACGGACCACGGTCGCGACGGCCCTCGCTGCCGAGTCGGCGGCGAGGGGTCGTGCCACCCTGCTCGTCGACGCGGACCCCTACGGTGGCGCCGTCGCACAGCACCTCGGCATCCTCGACGAGGTCTCGGGTCTGCTGGCAGCGGTGCGCAGGGCCAACTCGGGACAGCTCGACGTGACCGCATTGAACGAGGCGGCCCGGGCGCTGGACGGCGGGCTGAGGGTGCTCACCGGGCTCCCTCGCGCCGATCGTTGGGCGGAGGTCCGGCCGGCGGCGTTCGCCGAGATCCTGGACCGCGCACAACAGCTCGTCGAGATGGTGGTGCTCGACGTGGGCTTCAGCCTCGAGGACTCTTCTCCGGACCCGTTCGCGGCGGCGCCCCGCCGCAACGAGACGACGCTCACCGCCCTGGACCGTGCGCAAGACGTGGTCGTCGTCGGGTCGGCGGACCCCGTAGGCCTGTCCCGGCTGGCTCGGGGGCTCGTCGACCTGCGGGAGCTGCTTCCGCTGGCCGGTCTTCACGTCGTGGTCAACCGGAGCCGCGCGACGCTCGGATGGCGCCAGTCGGAGGTCGGCGCGATGATCGAGAGCTTCGTGCGGCCGGTGCGGATCCACTACCTGCCCGAGGACGGTGCGAACGTCGACCGGGCTCTGAGCTCGGGACGCAGCATCGTGGAGCTCGGCGACTCCCCCCTGCGGCGAGGGATCAGCGAGCTTGCCGACTCGTTGCTGGGCGCGACCACACCGGGCGTACGACGGCGTGGTCGGTGGCGAGGTCAGCCGCCGAACAGCAGGTAGAGCCCACCCACCGTGTAGCCCACCCTCACCACCAGGAGCGGCAGCTGGCCGGTGAGCTGGTCTCGCTTCGGGAGCAGCTTCACGGCGCGGTCGTGTGCCGCCACCACACCGAGGCGTGTCCGGTCACCACGGCGACGACCTTCGTCGTGGCCAAGAACCCGGGATGTTGTGACAGCCAGTAGGCGACCTGCCAGTCCGCCGTGCCGAGCAGGTCGTGACCGCGGCCGAGCGGATCGCTGAGCAGCACCACCGTCTGCTGCCCGACCTCCACGAAGTTGCTGAGGTAGTGGGCCACGATGTAGCCGACGATGATCGGGACGACCGTGTGCGCGAACCGGTCCGGCAGGCCCAGCCGGCCGGTGCCGGGACCGACGCGGGTCAGCATGCTGGCACCGGCGAAGCTCAGTGCGACCGCCGCGCAGAACACCAGCAGGGCGACGGAGTTGAGCAGCGTCGTGCCCAGTGCCCTGCTGAGCGTCGAGGACTGGGTCAGCTGGAGCCAGAAGGTCGAGTCCTTAAAGCTGTCGAAGGCGGTGCTGCCGAGAAGGACGGCCGTGACGGCCACGAGACCCGGCGATGCCGGAGTGCCGTCGAGGTTGCCGAGCGGGCTGCGCAGCACCCGGGTCCCGTCGTCACGTCGGCCGAAGATCGAGAGCCTCCCGACCAGCGTGGAGTAGACCTCGAACGGATCGGCCTGTTCGATCCAGCGACTGCCGAGGACCGCCCCGCCGAGGACCACGACGGCGACGTACACCGCGACGAACATCCGGACCGGTGCGAGGTACGTCGACTCCGGGTAGACCAGCTCCAGCCACACGAAGGCGAACAGCCCCACTGCGGCCGGCCACATCCCGACCCAACGGGGCACCTCGACGAGCCCCCGATCCGGGTCGCCACCGGTGAGCCGGGACACGACCAGGTGCATCGTTCGGGCGGGGTTCACGGCACGGTAGAACGGGCCGAAGAGCAGCGACGCCGGCACGATCCCCACCCACAAGATCACGTAGAAGACCCCGAAGGTCGGGTTGATCAAGAGGTCGGGGCCTGCGACGGCCGCCCAGCCGACGTACAGGAAGAACGCCATCCCCAGCACGCGGAGTCCCACCTCGAGGGCGGCGCTGTCCGCGAACCGGGCGATCCAGGACGGCAACGCCCGACCGCCGGTGCTCGCGTCGAAGCGAGGCGACCGCCAGGAGAGGACCAGCACGACGAACGACACCGTGAGCGCCACGACGGCACCTGCGATGGCGAGCTCGGCGGGACGGGAAGATCCGCGGCACCGCCGATGCCGTGGGCGAAGACCATGGCCGCGTTCCTCCGAGGTGGTCCAGGATGGTCCAGGGTGCGCGCCCAAGGGGTTGCCGGACAGGCGGGGGCGGGGGACTGGTGGGGCTCTGCCAGAATCGCACAGCGCCGACGAGAGCGCCGAGAGGGGTAGTCGATGAGAAGCCTTATGTCAAGCCGCCTCGGTTTGAGTGGCCATGAGGCGCTGGAGCGCGCGGTGTTTGTTGGGGTCGTAGGCGAGGTTGTCTTGCCAGCAGTGCCAGATGATGTGGAGCCATGCGCGGGCGAGGATTCGGACGGCGTGGGCGTGGTCGTGGCCACGGGCTCTGGCTCGGTCGTAGAGGTCGGCTGCCCAGGGGTTGGCGTGTCGGCTGTCGGCGGCGAAGTCGGTGACAGCGTCACGCAGTTGTTTGTCGCAGGACCAGCGGAATCCGACGGTGCGGAGTTTGCCGGACTGGCGGGTGGAGGGTGCGGCGCCGGCCAGGCAGGTCAGCGATTCGGGGGTGGGGAATCTGGCGCGGCAGTCGTCGATCTCGGCCAGGAGTCGGGCTGCGCGGACGCGGCCGGATCGGGGCAGGCTGGTGAAGATGTGGGCGTCGGTGTGCGCGTCGAGCTGGTGGTCGATCTGGGTCGAGAGAGCCGTGATCTGCTCGAGCAGGGTCCGCAGCAGCGCGACGAGCGCTGCGGTGATGTGGGCCTGGTTGGTGGCGTGTTCGCGGGTGGCTCCGCGTGGCGCGTCGAGGAGTCGCTGGTGCAGCACGGCGGGGTCGACCTTGCCGGAGTAGCCTTGCTTGGCCAACCAGTCGCCGAGACGCTTGGGGGTGAGCCGGTCGGCGCGGTCTTGGGTGTCGTAGCGGGTCAGGAACGCCAGGCTGATCGCGGAGTCCAGGTCCTTGAACAGGCCGACGGCGCCGGGGAAAACGTTGCGCAGGTTGGCGCGGAGCTGGTTGGCCGCCGCGACACGGTGACGGACCAGGTCCTTGCGAGCCCGGCAGGCACGACGCAGTGCGATGGTCGCGTCGGTGTCCGGGATCAATGGCCGCAGCCGGGCCCGGTCGGTGCGCAGGGTGTCGGCCAGGACGTAGGCGTCGAATCGGTCGTCCTTGTTGCCGGCCGATCCGTAGCGGCTGCGCAGGTTCTTGACCTGGTTCGGGCTGATCACGACCGTGGTCAGGCCCGCAGCCAAGAGGGTGTCGACGACGGGGCCGTCGGGTCGTTCGATCGCGACCTCGCTGACACCGTGGCGACCCAGTGCCTTGACCAATTCGCGCAGACCCGCGTCGGTGTGGGGCACCGAGCACCGGTAGACCTCGCGGCCGCGGTCGTTGACCACGGACACTGCGTGGTCGTCGCGTGCCCAGTCCACCCCCGCGGTGAGGTCGTTGGGCGGGAACTCGGGCAGGGTGTTGTTCGGGGTGTTGCTGGCAGACTTCACGTCAGCCTCCTCGCTGCTAGTCCCAGTGGGGAGGCACCCTCATCTTCAGGTGCCGTTGGTGCCGGGACGTGTCTGCCGGTTCGCTCACTGATCGGCGCTCGCAGCCGGCTGTGCCGGCCTTGGCGCGCAGCCCTATCGACGGTCCACACGTCCCGGGCAACCACCAGATCCTGCAGATCTCATCGTGGACGTCGTCCGCGTCAAGCGAGCAGGGCAGTGACCTGGCGGCACCCGGGGTGCATCGACGCCCTATCGGAGAACGTCGACACAAGGATGGTGGACCAGT
>JBPCND010000217.1:0-3043 GCA_051001655.1 Nocardioides sp.
CGGCATGACGACGACAGCAGGCACCGGGGGGCGCGCAAGCGAACCATTGGCCGCGTTGCGTCGCATCACCAGTACTCGGCCGCCGCCTGTCACCGGGGAACGCTGCGAGATGTGCGCCGAACCCATCGCGGACGCCCATCAGCACGTGGTCAACCTGGAGAGCCGGGTCCTGATGTGTACCTGCCGCGGGTGCTATCTGTTGTTCACAGCCGAACGCGCTGAGCTGCGGTATCGAGCCGTCCCCGACCGCTACCTGTCTTTCCCCGAGTTCACCTTGGGCCCAGGACAGTGGGACGAGCTGGAGATCCCGGTCGGCCTTGCGTTCCTGTTCCGCAACTCGATGCAGGGGCGCACCGTGGCCTTCTATCCCGGTCCGGCCGGTGCCACCGAGTCGGAGTTGCCGTTGGAGGCCTGGGGCTCGGTGGTAGCTGCCAATCCGCAGCTCGGAGTGCTCGAGCCAGATGTCGAGGCCCTGCTGATCCGCGCACCGGATCGTCGACGTCGGCAGGGAAGCAGTGACTTCACCTGTCATGTGGTGCCGATCGACGCGTGCTACGAGCTCGTGGGCCAGCTTCGGCAATTGTGGCGGGGATTCGACGGAGGACAGGACGCGCACAACGCCATGGAATCGTTCTTCGAGATGGTGTCAGCTCGCAGCCGCCCGGCGCCATTGCGAGAAGGACCGTAGCGATGAGCGATCTGACCTTCTCGGTCGTCGACGTGTTCGCCGAGCACTACGCCGCAGCGCCACAACTGACGGCTCGGTTGCGCATCGAAGAGGCCAGCGGGGACGTGATCCACGCGATCGCGTTGCGGTGTCAGGTCCGGATCGAGCCGCAGCGGCGCAAGTACAACGCGGACGAGGAAAGCGGACTGCTCGACATGTTCGGCACCCGCGACCGATGGTTCGACACTCTCAAGCCGTTCATGTGGATGCAGTGCAACGCGATGGTCCAAGGCTTCACCGGCATCACCGAAGTTGACTTGGTGATGCCGTGCACCTACGACTTCGAGGTGACGTGGTCGAAGTACCTGCATGCCCTGCGGAACGAGACCATCCCCGTGATATTCCTCTTCTCGGGGACGGTTTTCACCCGCGGCGTCAGTGGCTTCGGCGTCGAGCCCGTTCCGTGGGACTGCGAGTCGCGGTATCAGATCCCCGTGTCGGTCTGGCGGGACATGATCGACCACTACTACCCGAACACCGGCTGGCTGCGGCTCAGCCGCGACACGCTCGAGTCGCTTGCTCACTACAAGTCTGTGCGCGGGTTGACCTCGTACGAGGCGGCGCTCGAGGCCCTGCTCGCGAAGGCAGGCGTGCAGTCATGAGCCTCGAGCTGGCCCGTACGGTCGCCGACGCTGTTCTCTTCGAGGGCTATCTGCTGTATCCCTACCGGGCCTCGTCGCGCAAGAACCAGGTGCGCTGGCAGTTCGGCGTACTGGGTCCGGCTGGCGCGGCTGAGGCCGGCGCGGGCGAGGAGCCACACATGTCCGCGCAGTGCCTGCTGCGCAGCCGCCCCGACGGACGGGTGACGGTCCATGTACGGTTCCTCCAGCTGCAGACGCGCAGTGTGGAACGGGCCACCGCCGATTCAGAGCGCTTCGATCCGGTCGACGAGCTGAGCGTCGGGGCCCGCACCTGGCTCAGATGGGACGAGGCAGTCGAGCACGAGATCGAGCTCGACCATTGCCTGCTGACGGACTTGGTGGAGCAAGCCCGCAAGCTACCGGTCGACGTCGAGGGCGGAGAGGATATCGAGCTGCTGGTCGATGACGATGGCACCACGCAAGGCCGGCTGGTCCGGAGCAGGTGGCCACTCCACGCCGTCGTCTCATTGACCGCCACGCCGATCGACGAACTGGTGCAGCTGAGCCTCCTGGTGCAGAACATCGCACCCGGGCCGGTCACGGACAAGGACGAGGCGATCCGATCCTCCTTCATTGGGGCCCACCTGCTGGTCAGCGCCGAAGACGCGGACTTCGTCTCGTTGCTGGAGCCTCCGGATGAGGCGCAGGCGGCGGTGGCCGCGAGCAGTCAGCATCGCTGCTGGCCGGTGCTGGCCGGTGCCCCGGGCGAATCCAACGTCGTGTTGGTTTCACCGATCATTCTGTACGACTACCCGGAGGTAGCAGACGAGAGTGCCGGTGCGTTGTTCGACTCCACCGAGATCGACGAAATCCTGACCTTGAGGGTCATGACCCTCACCGACGAGGAGAAGGCCGAGGCCAGAGCGACCGACCCACGGGCCGCCGAGATCATCGATCGTTGCGACTCCATGTCCCCGGAGGCACTGGGGCAGCTGCATGGCATTCTGCGTGACCCGCACGCGGGGATGGCGGTGCAGGTGCCCGACAGTGCCGAGGGGCTGGTAGAGATACGCAACATCGACCCTCCGTCGTTCGACACCGGCGGTGTCCCGTGGTGGGACCCGGAGGCCGACGCAAGTGTGGAGCCTGGCGTTGACGCGGTGCTCATCGACGGCGTCGCCGTGTCCCGCGACAGCCTGGTGCGCCTGCACCCGTCGAGGCGGGCCGACGCTCAGGATCTCTTCTTCGCCGAGCAATCGGCGCGGGTTTCGGCCGTGCTCTCTGATGTCGACGGCAACATACACGTCGCTGTTACTTTGCTCGATGATCCCGCTGCGGATTTACACGACTGGTATGGCCGCTACTTGTACTTCGCGCCAGAAGAGCTTGAACCGTTGGACTCGCCACCTGGCGGGAACGCAAGCGGCGACCACAGAAAGGAGAGTCGATCATGAGATTTCTAGGAGGGGTGACCGCGCTTGTGCTGACCGGCGTGGCGGTGGCGGCCGTCGGGATCGGAGTGCGGTCCATCCCCGATGTCCGGCGCTATCTGAAGATTCGGAACATGTGAGCGACATCAACTGAGAGGACCCAACGATGAGCGAGGATCCAACGACCGACACGCCGGCCGCGCACCTCGACGAGGAGCCGCAGGAAGAACGCGGAGCCCCCGGCTCCCGGGACACCGGCTCGGACGAACCCGCAGGAGGGCCAGTTGATCGTCCCGCTGGCACCT
>JBPCND010000218.1:0-13116 GCA_051001655.1 Nocardioides sp.
GAGTGGAACCTGATGCACCCTTCAGAGACCCCGCGGGTGCCCTACGTGACGAACAAGCTCAAAGAGGCCGAGGGTCCGTTCGTGGCGGTCAGCGACTACATGCGAGCGGTCCCCAACCAGATCGTCAAATGGGTCCCCGGGGCCTTCCACGCCCTCGGGACGGACGGCTTCGGCTTCGCCGACACCCGGCCGGCAGCGAGACGGTTCTTCAACGTCGATGCGGAGTCGGTGGTCGTCCAGGCACTCGCCGCCGTCGCCGAACGGGGTGAGCTGAAGCCCGAGGTCGTGCAGGAGGCCTTCGACCGGTACCGCATCGACGACCCGACAGCCGTGCGCGGAAGGAAGCAGGAGGGCGGCGACGCCTGACCACCCCTCCGTTGAGAAGCCAGTCGCTCCAGGTTGAGAAGCCAAGGATTCCGGCGAGCCCGGGAATGCCTGGCCACTCAACGGGGAAGCACTGGCTACTCAACGGGGAATGCCTGGCTGCTCAACGGGGAATGCCGGGGTCACGTGCCCGATTAGGCTTGGCCACATGAGTGGTACGACGCCCCGCACCCGAGCGCGGATCGCCCGACGGCTGCAGAAGTCGGTGGGGACGCTCACCCGCTCCACGACAACCCGCATGGAGCGCGAGATGCCATGGTTCCGGGACCTGTCTGCCGAGGACAGGTCCTGGATCAACATGATCGTCCATGCCGGGATCAACGCCTTCGTGACGTGGTACGCCGACCCGGACGCGACCTCACCGATCACGGCCGAGGTGTTCGGTGCGGCCCCCCGCGCGCTCACGGGTGTGGTGACCCTTCACCAGACCGTGGAGATGGTGCGTTTGACGATCGAGGTCGTCGAGGACAACGTCTCGCAGGTCGTCGGCGAGGAGGACGAGTCGTCGGTCCGGGAGGCGGTCATCCGGTACGCCCGCGAGGTGGCGTTCGCCACTGCCGAGGTCTACGCCCGCGCCGCCGAGATGCGCGGTGCCTGGGACGCTCGCCTGGAGGCTCTGGTTGTCGACTCGGTCCTCCGCGCCGAGGCCGACGAGACGACTCGTTCGCGCGCCAGCGCCCTGGGCTGGGAGGCTGCCGGGGACGTCACCGTCGTTCTCGGCCGGGCCCCGTCCACGGACCCTTCGGGCACCGCCCGGGAGAGCCTGTTCGACGACGTACGCCGGTCTGCCCGGCTCCTGGGTCTCGATGCCCTGTGTGCTGTGCAGAGCGACCGGTTGGTGGTCATCCTGGGCAACGTGGACGATCCGGACAAAGCCGGGGCCGCCGTGGCCCATCATTTCGGAGAGGGGCCGGTGGTCATCGGGCCGGTCGTCGCCGACCTGGTGCGCGCCAACGTCTCGGCTCGCGCAGCCGTCGCCGGGCTCCGGGCCGCTCCCGGCTGGCCGGAGGCGCCCCGTCCGGTCACCAGCGACGACCTGTTGCCCGAGCGGGCCCTGTCCGGCGACGGCCACGCTCGCCGCCAGCTGGTCCAGGAGATCTACCTCCCGCTGCTGGAGGCCGATGACCCGACGCTCGACACCGTCTCGGCGTACCTCGGCCACGGTGGCTCGATCGAGGGAACTGCGCGAGCCATGTTCGTGCATGCCAACACGGTCCGCTACCGGCTCCGCCGAGCAGCCGAGGTCACCGGCCTGTCGGTCAGCGACGCCCGGCAGTCCTACATCTATCGGGTGGCCCTCACCCTGGGCCGGCTGAACCACCCCGACAGCCCATCGTCTTTGTAGGTAACCTACAAAGACGGCCCCGAAATGTTCGTGCGGACCTGGGGCGCGATCCCGGGCGCCCGGGCGGCACAGTAGAGGCGTGCTCGTCATCGCTGCTCCTGGTCAAGGGGCCCAGACCCCCGGATTCCTGACACCCTGGGTGGAGAACCCCCGGTTCGCCGATCGACTCACCTGGCTGTCGGCCGTCGCCGGCCTGGACCTGGTCCGTTACGGCACAGTGGCCGACGCCGAGACCATCCGGGACACGGCGATCGCCCAGCCGCTGCTGGTGGCATCCGGCATGTTGGCCGCTCTCGAGCTGTTTCCCCATCCTGCCGACGCCTTCGGGCAGATCGGCGCACTGGCCGGCCACAGCGTCGGCGAGCTGGCCGCCGCAGCGGGTGCACGGGTGATCACCGCCGAGCATGCGATGGTCCTGGTGCGCGAGCGCGGCCGGGCGATGGCCACCGCCGCCGCCGCGACCCCCACCAGCATGACCGCCGTCGTGGGCGGCGACCGAGACGCTGTGCTCGCCAAGCTCGCCGAGCACGGGCTCACCCCCGCCAACGACAACGGGCCGGGCCAGATCGTGGCGGCGGGGACGGTCAAGCAGCTAGAGAGTCTCGCCGAGGACCCCCCGGCCAAGGCCCGGCTCGTCCCCCTGTCGGTGGCAGGGGCCTTCCACACCGAGCACATGGCTCCTGCCGTCGAGGTCCTGGGCACCCTGGCGAGGTCGGTCTCCACCCACGACGCGCGGATCCCGCTGATCTCCAACCGCGACGGCCGGGTGCTCCATCAGGGCAGCGAGGTGCTGCGACGTATCGTCACGCAGGTGAGGAACCCGGTTCGTTGGGACCTGTGCATGGAGACCATGCAGGACCTCGGTGTGACCGGCATCCTGGAGATGCCGCCGGCGGGGACACTGACCGGGATCGTCAAGCGGGTGCTCAAGGGTGTCGAGACGTTCGCGCTCAAGACCCCCGACAAGCTCGACGAGGCGCGCGTCTTCTGCCAGAAGCACGGCGTGGCCTCGGCGATGGACACCTCCCCGACCTGGCGGATGCTGGTCTCACCGGCGAAGGGGACGTTCAAGGTCGCCGACGGGATCGGGGAAGGGGACTCGATCGCCCCGGACAGCACCATCGGCGCCGTCTCGAGTCTGCGCGACGAGCTGCCGATCGTCGCCCCGCACGGCGGCACCGTGATGGAATGGCTCGTCGAGGACGGCGACCCCGTCTCCCCCGGTCAGCCGCTGATCCGTCTGCATCCCGAAGGAGTTCCTTCATGAGCACGACGACACTGAAGCCCTCCGTCGGCTCGCCGCACGCCCGGATGCTGGGCCTCGGTGTCTACCGTCCTACCCGCGTGGTGCCCAACGCCGAGCTGGTTGAGGCGATCGACTCCTCCGACGAGTGGATCCAGCAGCGTTCCGGCATCCGGGAGCGCCGGTTCGCCGGACCTGACGAGAGCATCCAGATGATGTCCGTCGCTGCGTCCCGCCAGGCGCTGGAGCGGGGCGGCCTCGAGCCAGCCCAGATCGACTGCGTCATCGTGGCGACGGTCTCCCACATGCTGCAGACCCCGGCGGTGGCGACCCTGATCGCTCACGAGCTCGGCACCGACCGGGCCCCCGCCTTCGACATCTCCGCGGCCTGCGCGGGTTTCTGTCACGGCATGGCGCTCGGCTCCGACATGATCCGCGCCGGCAGCGCCAAGCACGTGCTGGTGATCGGGGTCGAGCGGCTCACCGACATCGTCAGCCTGAACGACCGCGGCACGGCGTTCATCTTCGCCGACGGCGCCGGCGCCGCGGTGCTTGGTCCCTCCGACGAGGTCGGCATCGGCCCGGTGGTCTGGGGGTCCGACGGCGAGCAGTTCGACCTGATCCGGCAGAAGGAGGACTGGCGCGACGTCCTGGAGCAGGAGCGGCCCAGCATGCCGCACCTGACCATGCAGGGCAGCGCTGTGTTCCGTTGGGCGTCCTTCGCGATGGCCAAGATCGGTGAGGCGACGCTCGACCGGGCCGGGATCACCGTCGACGACCTCGACGTGTTCGTGCCCCATCAGGCGAACATGCGGATCATCGACGCGATGGCCCGCTCGATGAAACTTCCCCCGCACGTGAAGATCGCCCGCGACGTCGCCGAGCAGGGCAACACGTCGGCGGCCTCGGTCCCGCTGGCACTGGGCCGGATGATCGACGACGGCGAGGCCAAGAGCGGCGACACCGCCCTGCTCATCGCCTTCGGGGCCGGGCTGTCCTACGCCGCCCAGGTCGTGAAGGTTCCCTAAACACCGGGGCCAGCCCCCGGGAGCAGCACCGACACACCCACCCACCAGAAGGAGAGCCATCAGATGGCCACCACCGAGGAAATCCGCGACGACCTGGCCGAGATCGTCAACGAGGTCGCCGGCATCCCCGCCGAGGACGTCCAGCTCGACAAGTCCTTCGTCGACGACCTCGACGTCGACTCGCTCTCGATGGTCGAGGTCGTCGTCGCCGCCGAAGAGAAGTTCGGCGTCAAGATCCCCGACGACGAGGTCAAGAACCTCAAGACAGTCGGTGACGCCGTGGCGTTCATCGAGCGTGCCCAGAACGGCTGAAGGCCCTTCGAGCCCGGTAGGTGGCACGCCGGACCATGGCGTGTCCCCTGCCGATCTCGGTCACCAGCACGCACGAACCACGCGGACTCTCCGCGGAGAAACCAGACGAGGTGAAGACGAAGATGAGCGCCACGCGTGTCGTCGTGACCGGGCTCGGCACGACCTCCCCTGTCGGCGGTGACGTGCCCACGACCTGGGCCGCGCTGCTGGCCGGCCAGTCCGGCGTACGCCAGCTCAAGCATGAGTGGGCCGAGCAGCTCGGCACCCAGATCGCGGCCGAGGTCGCGGTGGACCCCGCCGACGTGCTCGACCGCGTCAAGGCACGGCGGCTCGACCGCTCGGGCCAGCTCGCCATGGTGGCCGCGCTGGAGGCCTGGGCCGACTGCGGACTGGCCGCCGATGACGCCGAGGTCGACCAGCAACGCCTCGGAGTCGCCATGGCATCCGGCATCGGCGGCATCCAGACTCTGCTCGCCAACTACGACCTGCTGAACAACAAGGGCCCGCGACGGGTTTCACCCTTGGCGATCCCGATGCTGATGCCGAACTCTCCGGCGGCCAACATCGGGCTGGCCATCGGCGCCCGGGCCGGCGTGCACACGCCCGTGTCCGCCTGCGCCTCCGGCAACGAGGCGATCTCTCTCGGCATCGACATGATCAGGCTGGGCCGCGCCGATGTGGTCGTGGTCGGCGGCACGGAAGCAGCCGTTCACCCGCTGCCGATGGCTGCCTTCGGTCAGATGATGGCGCTGTCCAAACGCAACGACGAGCCCGAGAAGGCCTCCCGCCCCTGGGACAGAGGCCGCGACGGCTTCGTGCTCGGGGAGGGCGCCGCCGTGCTCGTCCTGGAGTCCGCGGAGCACGCAGAGCGTCGCGGAGCGAAGGTGTACGCCGAAGCGGCTGGCGCCGGCATCACCGCCGACTCCCACGACATCGCGCAGCCGGACCCCGTCGGCCACGGAGCCACCCGGGCGATGAAGATCGCGCTGGTCGAGGCCGGAATGGACCCCTCCGAGGTGCACCACATCAACGCGCACGCGACGTCCACGCCACAGGGTGACATCGCCGAGGCCGGGGCGATCCGCAACGCTCTCGGCGGAGCCGCGTCCCAGGTCGTGCTGACCTCCACGAAGTCGATGACCGGTCACCTGCTGGGCGCGGCCGGTGCCCTCGAGTCGATGGTGACGATCCTTGCGCTGCAGCACCGACTCGTGCCTCCGACGATCAACCTCGACGACCCCGAGGACATCGATCTCGACATCGCCACCGAACAACGGACCTTGCCCGACGGTCCGCTGGGGGCGCTGAACAACTCCTTCGGCTTCGGCGGCCACAACGTCGCCATCGCCTTCCGAAGCGTCTGAGCAGCGGGTCCGGCCCCCTTGGCCGGCGCTGGTACGACGGCCCACCACCAGGGAGCAGATCACATGACGACAGCACCGGAAGCGCCAGCGTCGGCCGTCCAGCCGGGGTCGAAGGCAGCTGTGAAGCTGCCGCGTGAGGAGGACCCTCGCAACCCGAACCACCGGCTTGCGGCGTTCTTCGACTAAGGCACCCTTGAGCTGACCACCGAGGACGACGGCAGCGGGATGCTCGCCGCCGTCGGCAAGGTGGACGGCAGCCACGTGGTCGCGTTCTGCTCCGACGCCACCGTCATGGGCGGCGCGATGGGCGAGGTCGGCTGCAAGGCGGTCGTGCACGCCTATGAACGGGCGCTGGCCGACCGGGCGCCGATCGTCGGCCTGTGGCACTCCGGCGGCGCACGGCTGGCCGAGGGCGTGCTGTCCCTACACGCGGTCGGCCTGATCTTCCACGCGATGACGCAGGCGTCCGGAAAGATCCCACAGATCTCCGTCGTCCTCGGGCCGGCGGCGGGAGGCGCTGCCTACGGCCCTGCCCTCACCGACGTCGTCATCCTCGGCCCCGAAGGACGGATCTTCGTGACGGGGCCGGACGTCGTCCGCTCGGTCACTGGCGAGGACGTGGACATGCTGCGGCTCGGCGGCCCCGAGCCGCACAGCCGGCGTTCCGGGGTGGTGCACATCCTCGCCGACAGTGAGGCCGACGGACTCGAACGCGCCCGCTCCGTCGCATCGCTCCTCGGCGCCCAGGGCACCCTTGAGCTGAGACGGGTCGAGGACGTCGACCTGGCGCAGATGCTTCCTGAGTCGAAGAAGCGGGCCTATGACGTGCATCCGCTCGTCGAGGCGATCCTCGACGAGGGCACCATCCAGGAGCTGCACGCCCGGTGGGCGCCGAACATCGTCACGGCGCTCTGCCGGTTCGGCGGGCGGTCCGTGGGCGTGATCGCCAACAACCCGCTGCGGCTCGGCGGCTGCCTCGACTCGCTGTCGGCCGAGAAGGCCTCACGGTTCGTGCGGATGTGCGATGCGTTCGGGGTGCCGCTCATCGTCGTCGTGGACGTGCCCGGCTACCTGCCCGGCGTCGGACAGGAGTGGGACGGCGTCGTACGGCGCGGCGCCAAGCTGCTCCATGCCTTCGGTGAAGCCGTCGTTCCGCGGGTGACCCTGGTGACACGCAAGACGTACGGCGGCGCCTACATCGCCATGAACTCCCGCTCGCTCGGCGCCACCAAGGTGTACGCCTGGCCGGGCGCCGAGGTCGCGGTGATGGGCGCTGTCGCGGCGATCCGGGTCCTGCACCGGCGCAGGCTGCTCGAGGTCTCCCCGGAGATCCGGCCCCAGGTCGAGGCAGAGCTCGCTGCCGAGCACGAGCGCATCGCCGGTGGCGTGGAGAAGGCCGTCGAGATCGGCGTGGTCGACGAGGTGGTGGAGCCGGCCGCAACCCGGACGGCGCTGGCCCGCGCCATCGTTGATGCCGGCATCGTGCAGCGCGGAGCCCACGGCAACATCCCCCTCTGCCCGCTGGCACCGCCGAAGTCGTCCACCCGGCCCGGTCCGGCGCTCGGCAAGAAAGACCCGCCGGCCCGGACGCTGGGAGGTCGTCTGGGCCGGCGGGCCGGCGGATGCTGCCCCGGGGGCGGGGGCAGCGTTAGACGACCTGGTGGAGCCAGCGGACCGGGGCACCGTCCCCGGCGTGACGGAACGTCTCGAGCTCATCGTCCCACGGCCTGCCGAGCAGCTTGTCGATCTCGAGGACGAGGGTGGAGTCGCCGAGCGCGGCCTTCACGACAGCGGCCTTGAGCCGGTCCTCGGGAATCATGATGTCGCCGTGCATGCCGGTGACGGCATGAAAGATACCGAGCCCGGGCGTATAAGAGAAGCGGGCGCCCTCGGTCGAGGTGGTCGGCTCCTCGGTGGTCTCGAAGCGCAGGTGGTTCCAGCCCCGCAGGGCAGAGGCGATGGCGGCCGCCGTACCAGCATCAGCGGACCAGGAGAACTCCGAGCGGTAGCTGCCTGCCTGCGCGCCCTGGGCGGTCCATGCGAGGTTGACGGCATTGCCGAGCACGCCGCCCACCGCCCACTCGATGTGCGGGCACAGCGCGGACGGCGCCGAATGGACGTAGAGAACGCCCCTTGTCGTGGTGCGTGCAGTCACCGTGGCCTCCTAGATCCGGCGTCGAGATACGCCTTCCCCAGCGGTCTCGCCCGATCGTGGAGGCCAAAAGCCCGGTCACGCGGTGATGTGCAGTTGTTCTTCTGGTCCCATTGTGACCCATGAGGCACCTCATCGGCCACAAGAACACCAAAATTCTCTTCGGCCAGCCTCATCCCGAGCCCGGAGGAATTTCGTGGCCGGTCGAGTAGGCATACTCAAGACATTTTCGTGCGGGTGGTGGAGGATCAGGCTGCGTCCTGCCACGGGGGCACGCGCATCCTAGGGAGAAGCGACATGAGCAGAACCGCCTGGTCGGTCTCGCGCAGACGAAGCACCAGCAGATGCACCGCGGCCGCCGTGGCAGTCGCGGCGCTCACCGTTGCAGGCACCGGCTCACCGGCCGCCTCGGCCCCGGACGCCCGATGCCCAGCGCCCTACCCGGTCTCCGCGCTCGCCGCCGACCAGCCCGTGCACGGCCTCACCGTCTCTGCGGGAACGACGCCCGGCGCGTTCACCGGCAAGGTGCTCGGAGTGCTGCAGGACGGCATCGTGCCGGGCCTCGACATGATCATGGTGCGGCTCAGCTCCCCGGAGGTCGACCGGGTCGGTATCTGGTCGGGGATGTCGGGATCCCCGGTCTACGCCGCGGACGGCCGACTGATCGGCGCGGTGTCCTACGGCCTGGCCGCCGGTCCGTCGACGGTGGCCGGCCTGACGCCTGCCGCCGACATGCAGGAGCTGCTGTCTACGTCGGCCACCGGCGTGATGCGCGCGAGTGCCGAAGATGTCCCGATCCCCCACCGGCTCGGTGACCGACTCGTCCAGGGACGGGTCGCCACCGCCGCAGAGGTCGACGCCGGGCTGAGCCGGCTACAGCTGCCCTTCGGCATGGCCGGCCTGTCCGGCAAGCGTCTCGGACTGGTCGCCAGAAAGCTCGACCTGGACATCGACGGCATGCGGCTCGGCAGGGCCGGCAGCGTCTCGCTCGCCGGGAGCACGTCGATCACCCCCGGCGGCAACATCGCGGCAGCGATCTCCTACGGGGACATCACCGCCGCCGGCACCGGCACGGTGACGGCCGTCTGCGGCGAGGAGGTGCTCGCCTTCGGTCACCCGATGTTGTGGACCGGCCCGTCCAGCCTCTCGATGCACGCGGCCTCGGCCGTCTACATCCAGGAGGACCCGACGTTCTCGGGCTTCAAGGTCGCCAACATCGACCCGACCCCGATCGGCACCATCACCCAGGACCGGATGGCCGCGATCCTGGGTGTCCTGGGCGCAGGCCCGGCCGCCGGGGACATTACCTCGAAGGTCCGCATGCTCGGCAAGCCCGCAAGGCGCGGCCAGACCTCGGTGAACCTCCCCGCCTGGCTGCCGGACATCGCCTTCTCGCACATCCTGGCTAACCAGGACAGGGTGTTCGACGGGATCGGCAAGGGCGGCGCGGACTTCGGCTGGACGATCACCGGGACACGCGAGAACGGCCAACCCTTCACGATCACGCGCAACGACGTACACGTGAGCGAGAGCGACATCACGTTCGAGTCGGCGTGGGACGTGGTCATGGCGCTCTACACGTTGGAGCAGAACGGCGTCGAGGACATCACGATCGACACTGTCCACGTGGACTCCGTCCTGAGCCGCGACTACGACCGCTACCGCTTCACGAAGGCCCAGATCCGTCAGCATGGCGCTTGGACCACGTTGACGAGGCGCACGCGGCTCCGCCTCGAGGCAGGCACGCGACAGACCTTCAGGGTCACGCTCAGGTCCGCCGACCACGGCACCTTGCGGACGGTCAAGTCGCTGCGGGTCCCCCGGTCAGCCGAAGGACGCCGGGGCTCGCTCGACATCACGGGCGGCAACGGCTATGCCAACGAGGACGCGTTCTTCGACGAGGCGGCGAAGACGTCCGCCGTCGGGAAGCAGACCTTCGACCAGATCCTCGCCGACCTCGAGGCCGAGCCGCGCAACGACCATGTCCTGGTCACCCTCGGCTTCTCCAACAACCGCGGTCGGGTCACCGACCAGGTCGAGCGTCGCTACCGCACCGGTCTGGTGGTCGACGGCGGGACGAGCATCCGCGTGCGCGCGATCGGCTGACCCCCGGGACACGGCAACCACGCCAGACCGGGACGCCCCACCGCGTCAGGCGCCCACCTCGTCAGGCGCAGACCCGGTCGAGCAGCGCCGTCGCCGCCGTCTGGCCACTGAGCGGCGGCTCGATGAGCACCTTGTTCGCCGGCGCGTCCCCGATCTTCAGCTCCAGGCGGAACGTGAAGGGCGCGGTCGCCTGCCCACGGGCGTGCTCGTCACACCGGTTCCCGGGAAGGATCTCGATCGGGAGACTGCCCTTCGGTACGCCGGCTGTGAGCTCACGTGGTCCAGGCAGGCTGAGGCCATAGAGGACGCTGCCCTGCACGCCCAGCAGACGGATCGGCTCGGTGCCCTCTCGACGCGTGAGGGCCAGCGTTCCGACGATGGTGGAGTCCGCTCCGCTGCCGAGCCGGCGCCAGCGCTCGCCGTACTCGATGGACACGCGGTCCGAGACGAACCTCTCCGAGCACTGCTGAGCCCACAGCCGGCGGACGAAGACCTGGCCGCTGTCGACCAGCTCCTGACGCGCAGCCGCGTCACCCGACTCCACCAGACCCACGACCGGCCCGCTGTCGCTCTCGCAGTCGGGCGCGGGCAGGGTGATCCTGAGGTCCAGGGTCTGCTCCGGCAGGAGGGTGGAGTCCTTGTCCTGGCGGAACGCATCACCGAATCCGGGCCAGTCCAGACCGATGCCCGTGACGTGGAGGTCGGCGTCAGAGGTGTTCACGACGCGCAACAGCCCGCGCTCGGTGCCCTCGTCGGGCAACAGCTGGGTGAAGGACATGGTGACCGAGGGGGGCGCCGAGGGAGCCGGTCGATCGGGTGCGGTGTCAGGCGGTGTACCGCTACAGCCTGCTGTGGCCAGGACCGCGGCGCCGAGCAGGATCCGGAGGCGGTGCACCGTCACCTCCCGCCCCGGTGCGCGCCCTCGACTGCCCGCGCTCGCGCATCGAGGTGGGATCGACGAGACGCCATGGACCAAGTACAGCACTCCTTGTCAGGCACGTCGGCAGTTCCTCTGAGTCGTCGCGGTCGAGACCGTGCCGGGGTCAGGCCATGACGCGGTTGCGGCCACCGTGCTTCGCGCGATACAGGTTCTTGTCGGCGACGGCGATGAGCGGACTCCGTTTGACCTCGTCCTCGGGTGCGGCGGCAACCCCGATGCTGGCCGTGACCGTGATGGCGTCGCTGACCTCGGACCAAGGGTGTGCGCAGATCGTCAGGCGAAGCCGGTCCATCCGCTCGATCCCTTCGCGGCGATCGACGTCAGGGAGCAGCAACAGGAACTCCTCGCCGCCCATGCGCGCGGCGAGCCCGCCAGGGACGTCGTCCATCGAGTCCTGGAGGAGACGGGCGACCTGGCGCAACACCTCGTCGCCGACGGCGTGGGACCAGGTGTCGTTGATCCGCTTGAAGTGGTCGAGATCGACGAGGGCAACCGTCAGGCGGGTCTGGCCATGGCCCAGGTGCTCCAACAGATCGTCGAGCCGGTCGTCCATGTGCCGTCGGTTGTGCAGTCCGGTGAGCGGGTCACGCACCGAGAGCTCACGGAAGTAGTCACTGCTGCGACGTGCCTCAGTTGCCTCGAAAATGGCGTGGAGGGTGCGCGCACGGCTGTCCCGCTCGAGAGCGCGCAGGTCGACGTCCGCCGCGTGGAAGGCGCGAAAGGTCTCGAACGCCTCGCGGAAGGAGCCTCGCGCGGCGTGCAGCTCGGCCTGCTCGCGCATGGCCTCGGTTCGACGGCCGGTCAGAACGTACTGCTCGATGAGACTGCTCGCCCGGTCGAGTGACCTCTGCGCCGCGTCGATGCCGCCGGAGCGACGCCGTACCTCTGTCAGAGTGAGCAGCGCGCACACCAGACCGTCACAGTCCTCGCCACTCTCAACGGCGTCACACACCGGCTCCAGCACGTCAGCCGCGTCCTGGAGACGACCGACCATTGAGTACGCCCGGGCGATCGTGTCTGCGTCGTGGCTGCCGAGCACATGGCGGCCGTCCGCCGCTGCGGCGTGGAGCAGCTCCGCGGTAGCGACCGCCTCGGTGGCGTGGCCGGCTTCGTACTGCGTGTAGGCGAGGTTGTTGATGACCGCCGAGCGGAGGAAGGTGTCATCGCAACCGTCCGCGAGCTGCGCGGCCTCGCGATAACGGAGGATCGAGTCTTCGTAGGACCCGTTTGCCCCCAGAGCATCCGCCAACCCCAGGAGGTGGTCGGCGCGTACGGCGTCGTCGGCGTCGTCATCGAGCAGATCCACAGCGGTGACGGCATGTTCCAGCATCAACGCCGGATCCCCGACCCGCCGGAACAGCGCGGACAGCCGCCGGTGGCTGAGCGCGAGCAGTGCGTTCTCGTCATGGTCGGCAGCCCATTCCCTGACCTCGCGCATGACCCGGGCACCGTCCTCGGTCTCCCCGAGCCGGGCCTGAGCCGCACCCTTGCCGAGCAGGAGACGTTGATAGTCGACGGTGTCAGGGTCGGATCCTGGCGCGTCGAGCAGCTGCCGAGCGGCATCTAGGGCGGCCCGGGCGTCGTGTCGCAGCATCTCCTCGACCTGCTCCACGGTCACCTGATCCTGCGTCGGACTCAGCACAATTGCGAGTGTAGGGCGCAGCGCGCGGGGGTCGTGGTCTATTGTTGCCGTTAGCCCCGGGAAATAGGCTTTCTCGCTCAGGCCCGAGGTCGTCTCGTCGATGGCCCAGCCACGGCAAGTTCGTGAGGGGACATTGTCGGCGATGGCTGCCGTCCACCGAATCGACCAGCCTCCTCTCGCAGAGCCCAGCGTGGGTACGCAAACCGCAGCTCAAGCCGACTGTTCTGGACAGTGGGGCGGGTGGGGCTCGAACCCACGACCCAAGGAGTCGTTCGCGGGTTCGTCATCGTGGATCAGTGACAGCACTTCTGCGCCTGAATGACGTCGATTGAGTCGCCTCGACATCACCACAAGGCATCGTTGATCAGCACAGAGTGGGGAACAGAGTGGGGAACAGCGACCTGGGAATGCGTTGACTCACCGTGTCCGACTCAGCGGTGCAGACCGGGTCGACCGGACCACCGGCGCCATCGCCACGTCGAATGTGATCGTTCTGCCGAACGTCCCAAGCGTGGTCTCCGAGGTTGTTGGCAAGGACGGCACGGGGACGCTCACCGTCGATGCGAAAGGTCGCAGGTTCGACTCCTGCCTGGGGCACCA